>CAMLET010000096.1 GCA_946479125.1 uncultured Flavobacteriales bacterium | reverse complement strand
TAAATTTCAAAAACGCTAAACGTTTTCGGTTTTATAAGGAAGGAAAAGATTTACCAACGTTCCTGTTCTTTCTTTTTTATTGTAATCCGAAATATCCATACGCCCCTGTATGCGATACTTGTAGCTCAAGTTATCGATACGATCTTGCGTGATTTTCATCGCCATACTTTTATGGGCTTTACTCTTTTTATTTTGTTCTGATCCTTTTCTACCAATTCCGTTATCCGTAATGGTTACATGAAGTAATCCGTCGTCTTTTGAGATGTTAACGGTAATAAATCCACCTTCGATAGTATGAAGCTGTCCATGTTCAATGGCATTTTCAATAAAGGGCTGGGTAATCATTGGTGGAATTACAGATCCTTCTTCTAAAAGTTCATCTTCCACTTTTACCTCGTATTCAAACCTGTCGCCGAAACGCAGCTTTTGAGTTTCGAGATATTTGTTCAAAATATCGATCTCAATGGCCAATGGAATAAACTCTTTGGACGAATTCTCAAGGATGAGACGCATCAGTTTGGAGAAATTCACCAGGAATTTGGTCGAATTCTTCGTGTCGTTTTCATAGATATAACTCTGTATTACCGACATGGCGTTAAAGACAAAGTGCGGATTCATTTGTGATCGAAGCAAGATTTGGTTCATCTCTGCCTCTTTTTGCTGCTGACGAATATTTCGCTGTCTAATACGTGAATAGAAGATAAACGCACCACAAACAATGAGGATCAAAATACCTAAGATGACATAGGTTTGAAAAATGCTTCGAAGTTCCGTATTCTCCAGCTGAGCAGTTGTTAAGTCGCGCGCTTTGCGGTTCAACTCAATGGAATCTGCCTGAATCGCAATTAATCGTTCGCGCTGTTCGGCACGATACAATTCGGAAATTTCCGCGATCTTAGTTCCTACCTCAATCACTTTCGAGCTGTCAGAATAGTTGGAATACATCTCCAAATACTTGTAAGCCAATTTCAGATTGCCTGTTTTCTTGTACACTTCTGCAATGGCGCGGTAAGAAGGATAAATACCTCCCTGATACCCGAATTGTGAACGAATTTCAACGGAACGATTTAGATAAGTAAGTGCGTTCTTATATTTTCCTTGCTTCTCAAATACAATTCCAACCAAGTGATAAACCGAAGCAATTTCTGCTCTGTTGGCAACAGATTCAAAGTAAACGAGCGCCTTGTTGTAATAACGTAAAGCTTCATTGTATTGCTTTTTTTCCAGAAGTACATTTCCAAGTAAGGAATGCGATTTACCAAGACCATTTAAATCGTTGAAACGAAGTAATATTTTGATCGAGCTTTTCAACTGAGAAATGGCTTTGTTGTATTCCTTTTTTGCCAAACTGACCATTCCTAAATTGGCCAAATTCAAACCTACAGACCGGTCGTCACGGATGCGCTCTGCCGTTTCTAAAGCTTGGGTAAAGAATTTCGAAGCTTCTCTATAATTGTAGATAAGGAACTGCGCTTCTCCCATTTGGCGTTGGTATTCAACAATCTTGGGATTGTCATTTGCCTCTCTGGCCAATTGTAAAGCAATGTAGTTCTTGGAAACGCTCAATTCAATTTGTCCGAAATAACTATAGATCTCCGCCTGACTATTTACACAGGCTGCAACAAGTGAACGATTTGGAGAACGACGCGCATATCCAATTGATTGATCGATGTAGTTTAAGGCGCGAACTTTATTGTTGCGTTCCATTTCCATCGCAGCATACAATCGGTAAGTGCTACCAATTTGCTCGTAACTTCGTCTTTGTTTGGCGAGTTTCAATGCCTCTTCCAAATAAACTTCTGCCTGCGGAAATTCGCGAAGTGAGATATGGTTTTTCGCCAGTAACTGGAAAATGGTAATTCTTGCTTCAGCCGATTTTAATCGTGAAAGAAACGGTGTTAAATCAATTATTTTGGAATAGTAAGCTGTTTGGTTTCCGTTCAGTTCTTCCACTTCCAAGTCGAAGAGCAAGGCTTCAAATCGTGATGCATCAGATTCTTGTCGACTGGCTGCCAACAAAAAACTACTGATTGAATCCGCTTTCGTTACATCAAACTTTTGATAGTATTTTCCAAGTGCAAGCAGGCGATAAAAACGTTTGGTTTCGTTTTTCTCATTTTGCCAGGAACGAATTAATGCCCCTTCTTCATTTGCGGCATAGCCAACAGAACTCCCCCAAACAAGGAGAATTGCGAAAACGGTAAAAATGCGTATGAACTTTGGAAACATCGACTAAAAATAGTGTTTTCCTTGAAAATTGAACAAACAAAAAACCCAGACATTCGTCGTCTGGGTTTCAATATGAATTGGAATAAATTATTTCGTTGTTCCTTGCGCAAAACGTCCGTAAGCTTCACAACCACCACCGTGGCTCTTTTTCTTCTTCTTCTTTTTTGGCTTGAAGTTGTTCGTTTCTTTTTTAATTACTGTTCCATGAGTTGTACTTGCTGCCGACGAAGTAACTGGAATTGCCAAAAGGCCAATAATTGTGAGAGGAAAAATGAATTTGCGCATGACTGTTAGTTTTCTAGTTATAAGTAATTTGTAATTCTATGGTTACAATATAAATGTTTTTTCTTTTAGTGTTTTATTATTTCGACGAAACCCTAGAAATTTTACGATGAGATTTTAACACTTTGGAATTCCTGTCGTGGAATTATGCACGATTTTTTCAGATTCCTCATTGAATCAGCTCTTGGCATTTTGTGTATCTTCGCGTCGCTTTTGAACAAGCTATTTATCATGGAGTATAATTTTATCGAAATCGAGCGCAAATGGCGCAAGCATTGGGCTGACAACAAAACGTTTGCAGCTGAAGACAACAGTTCTAAACCAAAGTTCTACGCATTGGATATGTTCCCGTATCCGTCTGGAGCTGGTTTACATGTTGGTCACCCGCTCGGTTACATCGCTTCTGATATCTATGCACGTTACAAGCGTTTGAAAGGATTCAATGTCCTGCATCCAATGGGTTACGACTCGTTCGGATTGCCGGCTGAGCAATATGCGATTCAAACAGGACAACATCCTGCAATTACGACAGAACAAAACATTGCACGTTACCGCGATCAGTTGGATAAAATTGGTTTCTCCTTCGATTGGGACAGAGAAGTACGTACTTCCGATCCATCTTACTACAAATGGACACAATGGATCTTCAAACAGATTTTCAACTCGTGGTATAACAACGATTCGGATAAAGCGGAACATATTGATACGCTAATTGCTGCTTTTGAGAAGAATGGTAATGCCGGAATTAATGCTGTAACTGAGTATACAAATTCATTTACTGCTCAGGACTGGAAAGGGTTTTCAGAGAAAGAACAGCAACAAATTTTGATGGAGTACCGTTTGGCTTACCTTGCTGATTCATGGGTAAACTGGTGTCCGGCTTTGGGAACGGTACTTGCAAATGATGAGGTGATCAACGGACTTTCTGAACGTGGAGGTCATCCGGTAGAACAAAAATTGATGCGTCAATGGTCGATGCGAATTAAAGCATATGCTGAACGTTTGATCACAGGATTAGACACAGTTGATTGGACAGATGCGATTAAAGATATTCAACGCAACTGGATAGGGAAGAGTGTTGGTTGTTCAGTGAAATTTGCTGTCGCTTCGGCTTCTCGACTACCGCTCGAAGACCTTAGTAATGATTCTTCGCAGGAAAATGGCGGGTTACCGAGCGTAGTCGAGGTATTCACCACTCGCCCTGATACCATTTTCGGAGTTTCATTCATGGTTTTGGCGCCTGAACATCCGTTGGTAGACGAAATCACAACTGCGGAATACAAAGACGCGATTGAAGCTTATAAAACTGCGGCTTCATTGAAATCGGAGCGCGACAGACAAGCCGACGTAAAGAACATTACAGGTCAGTTTACTGGAGCTTATGTTACTCATCCTTTCTCAGGAGAACAAATTCCTGTTTGGATTGGAGATTACGTGTTGGCTTCATACGGAACTGGAGCTGTAATGGCAGTTCCATGTGGCGATCAACGCGACTGGGATTTTGCGAAACACTTCAATATTCCGATTAAGAACATTTTTGAGAACGTTGACATTTCTGAAGGCGCTTACTCCGAGAAAGAAGGAACAATTGCTGATTCTGGTTTCTTGACAGGACTTTCTGTGAAAGAGGCTATGAAAGCTGCGATTGCGAAAATTGAGGCAGATGGATTAGGAAAAGGAAAAACAAACTACCGTTTGCGTGATGCGATTTTCTCTCGTCAGCGTTACTGGGGCGAGCCTTTCCCGGTTTATTATAAAAATGACATTCCTTATTTGGTTGACGATGCACATTTGCCAATCGAATTGCCAGAAGTAGACAAATATTTGCCTACAGAAGATGGCGAACCGCCATTGGCTCGTGCTGAAAAAAGTGCGTGGAAATATTCCGAAGGCGACAGAATGGAATACAACACGATGCCAGGTTGGGCGGGAAGTTCGTTCTATTTCTTGCGCTACATGGATCCGAAAAACGATCAGGAATTTGTTTCCAAAGAAAAAGCAGATTATTGGAATCAAGTGGACTTGTACATTGGAGGTTCTGAACACGGAACGGGTCACTTGCTTTATAGCCGTTTCTGGTGCAAATTCTTGTTCGATATGGGCTTCATTTCTTTTGATGAGCCGTTCAAGAAAATGATCAACCAGGGGATGATTTTGGGGAGAAGTAGTTTTGTTTATCGTTTAGAAGACAACAAAACATACGTCACTTATTCAAAGAAAGATGGAAAAAATGTGATTCCTGTTCACGTGGATATTTCTCTTGTTGATAATGATAAACTGGACATTGAAGCCTTTAAAAAATGGCGCGCAGATTTCGCAGATGCAGCATTCATTTTAGAAGACGATGGAACTTACATCTGTGGTTCTGAAGTCGAAAAAATGTCGAAATCCAAATTCAACGTGCAAACGCCGGATGAATTGGTGGAGAAATTTGGTGCAGATACATTGCGTATGTACGAGATGTTCCTTGGGCCTTTAGAGCAAACCAAACCTTGGGATACGAAAGGAATTAACGGAGTGCACAACTTCCTGCGCAAATTGTGGCGTTTGTTCTACGAGGATGGAAAAGTGATTGTAACGAACGAACCTGCTTCTAAAGACAGTTTGAAGACATTACATAAAACAATCAAGAAAGTAGAAGACGATTTGGAGCGTTTCTCATTCAATACTAATGTTTCGAACCTGATGATTTGTGTGAACGAATTGACGGATCAGAAATGTCATTCGAAAGAAGTATTGGAGCAAGTAGTGATTTTGTTAGCGCCTTACGCGCCTCACGCTGCTGAAGAATTATGGGAAGCAATTGGTAACGCTGCCGGAACGATTTCTACAGCTCAATTTCCTAAATTCGATGCAAGTATGCTTGTTGAAGCGAACACGAAATATCCTGTAAGTTTCAATGGAAAAATGCGATTTAATGCCGAATTGCCTACAACCTTCTCTCCGAAAGAAGTAGAAGAAGCGGTAATGGCGATGGAAGAAACACAGAAATGGTTGGAAGGCAAAGCTCCTAAAAAAGTGATTGTTGTTCCTGGCAAAATCGTGAATATGGTCGTTTAGACAGAGGATTAAAAGGAATACGTATGTTTCAAGTAAAAGGAATTATCGGAGCTATTGTGCTGGTGTTTGTTCTATTAGCATTGCTAATTACATTCATTATCCGAGCTAAGAAAAAAGGAGGAATCAAAAAGTTTCTGGAACGCAGCGGAATTGCTTATAATGCCTTGCTTCAGGCGCATGAGTCCGGACATTTTGTTGCAGTTGATAGTCCCAAGAAACAATTTCACCTGGCCATTTATTCGAAGACGAAGAAAGCTTATCAGTCGAAAACATTTGCGTTCGATCAGATCGAACAATTTGAAGTTTATCATGACGGAGTTGTTGTGGGAAGACTGAATGATGCGAAAAACGAACTGTTCAGGGTAGGAATTCCGTTAGCAGGCTTGGTTTCTGTCCGTCTTTATATCAAAGGAATGCAAATGCCTTACCTGATGAAATTGGATTTCGTAGCGGAAGGAAACGGAAGTGCAATGAGTAATTCTACACTTGAGAAAAACGTGAATACCTGGGTGGCATCTTTTCATGAAATGATGAACACCAAGTAAGTATAGTGTTCCTCCCAACCATTTCGTAAAATCAACCGTTCTTTTAAAGAACAAAACCTAAGATAATGAGAGCATTTCTACTTTTATTAGCAACTTCCTTCAGCAGCTTAATGTCCTTCGGACAAATGGCGTACGTGGGTTCTACTTCAACCAACTATTTGTACGTCGTAGATCTGGAAAATCAGAACGTGACAGACAGTATTTATACCGGTGGAAATACTGGAAATGGTGCTTTTACAAGTGATTTTTCGCGATTCTACGTACCAGTTTTCAATATGTCGTCGGTTCTGGAAATTGATCCTTCAACGCACACTATCATTGACACCATTCCTGTTGGATTGGATCCAGTACAAGTGATACTGAATCAAGCAGGAACTTTAGCGTATGTTTGTAACCAGATCTCAAATTCGGTTTCCGTAATCGATCTTTCAAGTAATTCAGTGTTCTTTTCGTTCTCAACTGGTGCATACCCAACACAAATGGCACTTTCACGAGATGAACAGCTGATCTACGTAAGTAATTCATTTGATTTTGAAGTTGGCGTTTACTCCACTAACACATTTATTGAAGTGGATACTATTGATTTGCCGGGTACGCCAGTTGGATTAGTACTTTCACCCGATGGCAATGAATTGTACTGTTCTGCTCAGATGAATTCTGTAGGATATTTTTCAATTATTGAAACGGCAGGTAATACGGTTGACACAAACATTGTTGTAGGTGCTCATCCACACGATGTTATGGTGAATAGTACCGGAACCAAGGCTTACGTCACTATTATGGATGACAATACGGTTTCTCAAATTGACATCGCTTCTCATGCGTTAACAACAACCAATGTTCAGGTCTATCCAACCTATTTGGCATCCAATCTTGCTGAAACGTACTATTATTCCACGAATACCAATAGCCATTCACTTTCAAAGATCGATGCTGTTACCGATGCAGTCGTGAATCACTTCCAGGTTTGTCCAAATCCCATATGTATTTCCGTTTTTCCAAAAAATGTGAGTTTGCAGGAAGTCAATTCTGCTGATTTGCTCGTTTATCCAAACCCAAGCAATGGATATTTCACAATAGAACTTCCTGAAAACAACGGTTCAGAGCAGTTGATCCGTTTGCAAACAATGGATGGAAAAGAAATTGCTTCTTACAAAACCTCACTATCGATTTTCGAATGGAATGGTGACTTGCAAAATGGTTCTTACCTGCTTTCGGTTGCCAGTGAAAATGAAGTTTCTTGTGTCAAAATTCTGGTGAATCGTTGATAGAATAAATTCGTACTTTGCTGGTATGAAACACTTCCTATCCTTTTTCTTCCTATCTACAATTACGTGTTTTTCTCAGGATTACACGTCTGAAGAATTGGTAATTCCCTTTGAGTGGCATCCGCAAGATTTAACCTGGATGATATCAGATGAATATTATTCACATGAGAATTTTCTTGATGGTCGTAGAGATTATACCTCTGAGTTACCTTATTCCGGAACTGGAGTAGAAATGTTGCATACGGGTTTTTTTCGTGCCGGAAATCGCTTTGTAGAGTTCACTCAATATCCGGGAGTGCGTTTCTTTTTTAAAGAATGGAGCGACAGCTTGAAATCGGATCTTCTACATTTCGGAGAAGTTGAGGTTGACGCTGAAAGCCTGGAAATGCGCGAAGCCACACTAACAAACATGGATGGCGAAGATTCGTTGGGATTTGAGTTGTATTATACATTTAAGAAAGTTGGTCCGTGGGAATTCAGATTACCGGATAATTCTAAGTTGTTCGGAAATTACGAATACGGCAAACGTGTTGGAACTTGGACGAATTACTTCAATACACCGTTGGTAAGTCCAGACTTTCTCCCAACATTAAAGACATTTGAGTATGAAGCTGAAGTTCTGAAAACAATAACGCAGGTAGATAGAAGTCAGGCGAGTAGGGAAGAGAAACTAAAGCTTTTGACAGCAAAGTGGAAAGCTCCAATGCTGCTTGATGCAAAAGGAGTTGCACTTTATAAGCAAGGTTACAAGGTGGTGAAATTCTCTAAAGAAGAAAAATCTAAATTTCCGTGTTCTGGAAGATTCATTGGAGTTTCCACAAAGAATACCTTACTCAAGTGGGAAATCAAAGAGGACAATACCATTATCATTGAAGGACATCAATTCACTATTTTGTATTTGACGGAAGATCGTTTGCTACTTAAGGTTGTTGACTAATCTTCCCTCTTGTCAGACTGAGTGCGGAGCGTATCGAAGTCGACAAGAGGGGGGAGTTAAAACCTAATTAAACAAATTCGAGCCACCACCATTAACATTAAACTTGATAGGCAAATTATACCACATCGCTACATTTTTGCCATTGTTTTTGGCTGGTGTCCAGTTGGGCATATTGCCAACCGCCCGTTTTGCTTCGGCATCACATTCCGGACATTTAGGAATTCCTTTTGTGACCTTAACATTTGTGATTTCACCAGTTGAGGAGACCACAAAACGAAGGTAGACACGACCAGAAATTCCTTCATCCAAGGCGCGTTGCGGGTAAACTAAATTTGATCTGAGATACAAATTCATCGCAGCAGTACCTCCAGGAAAACCAGCTTCGTCTTCAACTATCGTTAAAATTTCAGGATCTAAAAACTCAGACATTACTTCTTCTTCTCCACTTTCACAGGTATAGATTGTTGGTCGCACAATTGTTCTGAAAACTGCATTTTCCTGACGTTGTTTCTGCCCTTTATAGTTGGCTTTTTCCTTGAATAACCAATTCAGTTCCGACTGAATTTCCATTGGTCGCCCCATTCTTTCGGAGTTCATAGCATTGATACGCATGTCGAATTCCTGTTCCGAAACTTCGTTCAGTTTTAAAGTTCCCAAATCCTGCGCTTTCAACGTTCCGATCTCGTTAAGGAAGAACCCGTTTTCATTCATTCCCACAATCGCTGCGGTGTAGTTCATGTCATCGTTTAACGAGTAATCAAGTGCGCCGTTAGAGAAATCCAATCGCTGATAACTAGCGGTTTCTTTCGAGAACAGATAAAAGAACAACTTATCATATTGCTTGTAATCGTTGACAGCCGCTGTTAGTGGTGAATAAGATATTTCACCTTTTTTACCACCGTGATAA
>CAMLET010000095.1 GCA_946479125.1 uncultured Flavobacteriales bacterium | reverse complement strand
TAGACAAGTTCTTATCCAAATTGTGCGATTCACTTCGTGCCTGTGCCCAGTTCAAAACCAAGTTCGTTGTAGGAACCAACTCCACTTTCATGGTGTATTTGTTCACCGGATATTTACCCGGACCAAATGGCTCCGACCAAACACCTTTGCTTCCTTTTTCAACAATGTTTCCATGTTTGAAATCCGAACCAGTCAAATCCTTTCCATCGCTTCCGATATAGGAAATCACAACTCCAACATAACCGATAGGAATCTCAGTCATTGGTGTTTCTTCTACCTGAACGGCCCATGGATTCAAGTTATAAGAACCCGCAAGAATGACTGTTGGCTGCAAACCTCTGTTTCCACCATGCTCCAGGAAGTAATCAAAGTTCTGGAAGTTGTTGTGATTATCTACCACCTTACCAGCAATTTGTCCAGCTTCAATGGGTTGTCCATCCAAAGTAGTCACAATTCCAACCATACTTTCGTGAATACGAACCATGTCTGTAATAGAAACCTGGAAAAGCATGGTATTGATACGCCATGAACCGGCAGTAATGTAATGCGTTTGACGACCGCGTTGTCCGCCGTTGTTCAAATACATTTCAGCATCCTGGAAATTATCACAGTCAACTGTTCGACCAAGGATATTTCCTGTAGGAATTTCAGCTCCATCCTTTGCAAGGATCAATCCGATTTTCCCTTCTGGAATAATGGTAAACGATTCCATAGTGATCTCGTATTGCCAAACCCATTTCCAGAAATACAATCCGGGAGCAAGTGTTTTAGCCTGAAAACCTGCTTCTCCTTTTGTAGCGATAATTCGTCCATCAGGAAGTTCTTTGTTTTCTCCGAAGAGCACGAATTTCTTCGTAACAAGTCCAATTTTATCTTCAGGAACAATGACCATCCCGAAGAGAAAGCGTAAGATAAATTTGTAGAGTACAAGCGCAACAACAATCGCTCCGACCCACCAGTAGTTTAGTAAAATCTGTTTCATAATTCAATATTAAATAAAAGTTCAATTTGCGATTGTAAACTGTTCATAAGTACTAAGAAATGAAGTCAAAACTCCCGAAAGGGCGTAACGTATTACGCCCCAACAGGAGTGCCGTTGGCGGCAGGTTGACGGAAGGTACGTTTCATAAGGCGTAGTTCATTCTTTCGGTCAAACTGCTTTGACAGTATTTCAAATACGGATGTTCGTTTACAAGCATCGCAAGTCCCCGCTCTTAGCGAAGACAAACGTTCAATTCCGATAGGAAGCTTGAGGGAAGTGGCCGATTTCCGGTGGGCTGTATCACGAATGAGACATTCATGAAGTAAATGTATATATCTGCAGATATCTTACTAAAAATTTAGCAAATTTTGACAATCGCCACTTAGATGCAAAATCTCATGCGGATCAGATTGCAGGCTGATTAACCATACTTTATCTCCCACAGACGTGCACAGAAGATCACGGAGGTTATCTAATTTATTTCCCACAGATGCACAGATTTTAGAGACGCTTACCAGTCGTCTCTCGCATATGTCAAAAAAAAATTGTATTATATTATAAAGACGGTAATTATGCATAATACAAGATTTACAAAACAAATAACACTAAATAACCAAATACTTAATTTTCATTTCTTGATGGGGAATGGGAATTATCGAAGTAGCTATAGGGTAATATGTGATGGAATATATCAACCTTTTTGGATGAAAAATTGGGTTGATAATGGGTTTACTTTTCAATTCGAGGATATCAGTAAAGTACCTGTATTTCTTAAACAGAACAAGGATTTACAAAAGAAACTAAACGAGCATATTCTTGCAACATGGAATGATTAAAAGTTCGGTTCTGAGAAGCGACTGGTAAGCGCTTCAAACCATCTGCGCATCGGTGGGATAAGAGAAAGTGTTGGCAACAAAAAAGGGACACCGTTTCCGATATCCCTTTCCATCAATTCTATTTAATCTTATCCGTTCAATGCTTCTGCACCACCAACGATCTCTAAGATCTCGTTTGTAATTGCCGCTTGACGAGCTTTGTTGTAGCTCAACGTTAAGTTTTTCTTTAATTCTTTTGCATTGTCTGTTGCTTTGTGCATTGCAGTCATACGAGCACCATGCTCAGAAGCATGAGAGTCAAGAACAGCCTTGAACAATTGTATACGCAATGATTTCGGGATCAAATCTTCAACGATCTCTTCTTTAGAAGGCTCGAAAATGTAATCTCCGATAGCAGCTCCTTCGTTTACCGTTGCAACAATTGGAAGCAATTGCTCTGCTTTTACTTGTTGAGTTGCAGCGTTAACAAAGCTATTGTAAACAACTACTACTTTATCGTATTTCTTATTTACGAAAGCGTCCATTGCGTAACTAGCGAAAGCAGCTACAGTATCAAATCCTAATGCTGCAAACACGTCTTCAGATAAACCTAAAGAACCAGCCTCAACATAATTCGGTGAGCGTTTGAACGCGTCTTTTGCCTTTTTTCCAATGCAAAGTAGATCGACTTTAGAAGCATTTGCGAAATCTTCAACTATTGCAAGGTTTACACGCTTGATAACGTTGTTATTGAAACCACCACACAAACCACGGTTTGACGTGATCGCGATAATCAATACGTTATTAGCAGCACGTTCAGCAGCTAAAGCATTCTCAGAAATATCAAGAGTTGCACTCAAGTTGCTCAAAATCTCTTGAAGTTTCTCAGAATATGGACGCATCTGAGTAATCGCGTCCTGTGCTCTCTTCAACTTTGCAGCAGAAACCATCTTCATTGCTGAAGTGATCTGCATTGTAGATCCTACTGACGTAATTCGATTTCGTATTTCCTTTAAATTTGGCATTGCATTTCAATATTTACCTATTCGCTGATTTCAAAAATCGGGACAAAAGTAGTGATAATACTTTGTTTATTCAGGGTTCAATCCGAATTTAATTTGAAAATCACACCTTTTTTTGTTTTGAATAACTTCCTGAGCTGTCTTCAAAAATAGAGTCTACCGAAAAACGTAAAAGGAAAACTTCAAACAATTCTTAAAACAACCTGAAAAAGTCAGGTTAAGGTTGAAAAGCAAGGCTTTAAGATGAATTTCTTATTTGTTAACTTTTGTTAAAAATAACAGAAGGTTTAATCCTTAAAAATCTGAATAGTCGATTGAAACGTATGGAATGAGTCTATTAGTGAATAGACAAAAATCTATTACTTATTAAAATCTCAAAAGGATGAAAAAAATCTTATTCTCGTTTATCTTAGCCGGGTCCATGGCCTCGCTAAGTTATGGTTCGAGTCACAGAGAAGCACCTTTGATTGCAAATGACCCATTGGCGGATAACACCGATGTGTATGCTTTCAAAAGTCCTGACGATCCGAACTCCATCACGATCATTGCGAACTACATTCCAGCCGAGTTCCGCAACGGTGGACCAAACTACTACAGTTTTGGTCAGAACATTCGTTACGAAATTCATGTAGACAATGATGCATCAACACCCGGAGACGATATCACTTATCGATTTACGTTCTCCAAAACCAATCAAGATCCAACAACATTTTTCGACATTCGTTTAGGGCAGGAAAATGCAAAAACAACGTACATGATTGAAAAAAGTACGGATGGAGGTGCAACGTTCATGCCTTACATGACAGGCTTAACGGTTCCGCCACCAAACATCGGTGATCGTTCCATTAACAACGCAACTGTTGGACTTGGTGCTGCAGATTATGATGATCTGATAGCAAGTTCGATTTATGCAACACCAGATGGCGGACAGGTTTTCTGTGGACCATCAGACGATCCGTTCTTCGTTGACTTAGGCGGTATTTTTGATCTTGGAGATGCTCCGCGTCAAAATAACGGTGGTGTTGTTCGAGACGGTTTAGCAAAATTCAACACGCATACGATTGCAATAAAAATTCCTGTAGCTGTTCTTCAAAAAGACGGTTTAGGAGTTTCTTCAGCTTCAAACATTCTTGATCCTGATTTCGTAATCGGTGTATGGGCTTCTGCTAGTCGTCAAACTACACGTACGCTAACTGCAGGTAGTGAAAACTACGCTGGAAGCTGGGTACAAGTTTCTCGTTTGGGAATGCCTTTGACGAACGAAGCTGTTATTCCTGTTGGGAAAAAGGATTTCTGGAATTCATTAACTCCGTACCAGGAATTGGCTGAAACAACGTTGGATGAATACTTCTACAATCCTGAATTGGCTTTGTACATGGACGATGATCTATTTGGTGGAGCAGTTCCTGCTTTCGGTGGTTTACGTATTCAACGTAATTCACTACAAGGATTTGATTTCGGAAATACACACGATGGATTGTGGCCGTTGAAAGGCTCAGCTGCGGTAGAAGGTACAGCATTGGATGACGATATTTTTGGAACATTGTTACTTCCTGCTGCTGGAAAACCGAGATCTGTCGATTTATGGCCAATCTTCCACACTGGGGTTCCAAACATGGCGCCATATCAATTGGCAACAGGTAAAAACGGAAATCCATTGGCTGTTGGAAAACCATTCATCAGTAACTTCTTGCCTTCAGGAGGAGATATGTTACGCTTGAACATGGCCGTGCCTGCAACTCCAAGAAATAGTCCTGCATTTAGTTCATTGGGATTGGTTCAGGCTGCGGTATTGGGATTAACTGATCCTGCTTACAACACTACAACATCTATTCAATTTATTCCGAACATGGATGGATTCCCGAATGGACGACGTTTGGAAGATGATGTAACTCGAATTGAATTACAAGCTGTTAGTGGAGTCGTTCTTGCGGCAGTGGGATTATGGTATGATGATTACAACGCTTCATCACCAACACAGTCGGTAGTTACCAATTACCTTGTGAATGTTTTGAATTACTCTACAGGAGTTGAGCATAACGACGCACCGTTTAAAACAACGTTCCCTTATGTTGCTTCGCCATGGGTTGGTAAAGACTAGAGGTTTCACATAAAATTTTAAAAGATGAAAAATTTAATTAAATATTTAATTGTGGTACTTCCTTTTGGGACGGTCTTCGCTTCCAGTCACAGAGAGGCACCACTTATCGCAAATGATCCGCTCGCGGACAACACGGATTTGTACGCTTTCAAAAGCCCGAACGATCCGAATTCAATTACCATTATTGCCAATTACGTTCCTTTGCAAGTACCGCATGGTGGACCTAATTACTACAGTTTTGGGCAAAATATCCGTTACGAGATCCACGTTGAAAATGATGGGGTTGCCGGTGACGATATTACTTACCGTTTCACGTTCTCTCAAACAAACGAAGATCCGTCAACATTTTTCGATATTCGTTTAGGAGCTGAAAACCATAAAACAACTTACGTAATGGAACGCAGTCTGAATGGAGGTCCATTCACTACGGTTATTACCGGAGGAACTGTGCCACCACCAAATATCGGTGCGCGTTCCATTGAAAACAACGTGGTTGGTTTAGGATCAGATTATCAGGATTTGATGGATGATGCCGTTGAAACTACAGCAATGAATGAAAAAGTATTCTGTGGTTCAACAGATGATCCATTCTTCGTTGACTTGGGAGGTATTTTCGATTTAGGAGATGCGCCGCGTCAAAACGGAGGCACTCCAGATGATGGATTGAAATGTTTGAATGTAAGCTCTATTGCTATTCAGGTTCCTGTTTCTGTGTTACAGAAAAATGGTCAACCGGTAAGTGCTGCAGCTAACATTTTGGATGGTGATTACGTGATTGGTGTGTGGGCTTCTGCAAGCCGCCAGGAAACACGCACGTTGAATCCAACTACAGGTGAGTTCTCTGAATCAGGAAACTGGGTTCAGGTATCTCGTTTAGGAATGCCTTTAACAAATGAAGCTGTTATTCCTGTTGGACAAAAAGACGAGTGGAATTCAAGAACTCCATACACTGAAAATCCAGTTATGGAAGAGAATTTCTGTAATCCGGAATTGGCTTTGTACATGGACGATGATTTATTTGGAGGTGCAGTTCCTGCTTTTGCTCCATTACGCATTCAACGTAACTCTTTGCAATCATTCGATTTCGGAAATACACACGATGGATTGTGGCCATTAAGAGCTACTAACGCTGGTGCGGGTACGGCTTTGGACACGAACTTATTTGGAAACTACTTGCTTCGTCAAGGGAAACCACGTTCTGTAGATATCTTACCAATCTTCCATACTGGAGTTCCAAACCTTGCGCCTTATCAATTGGCGACAGGTAAAAACGGAAACCCATTGGCAGTAGGAAAACCATTCATCAACAACTTCTTACCAACATTTGGTGATATGTTACGTTTGAATATGGCTGTTCCTGCAACACCAAGAAACAGTCCTGACTTCAGTTCTTTAGGATTGATTCAGGCAGCTGTACTCGGTTTAACAACTGCGCCATACAACACAACTGCGAACCTTGAATTTATTCCAAACATGGATGGATTCCCGAATGGTCGTCGTTTAGAAGATGATGTAACACGTATTGAGTTACAAGCTGTAGGTGGAGCGGTTTTAGCTGCTATTGGATTGTGGTATGATGATTATACTGCTGGTGGTCCAAACCCGGTTACAACAGACTTGCTAAACGTGTTGACTTATACAACTGGAGTTGAGGCGAACGATGTTCCGTTTACAGGTACATTCCCTTATGTTGCTGCACCACACCGTGGTACGGATAACTGCTTAGGAATGGCTTATAACTACGCACAACCTGCAATTCTACCAGCTTCTTCTACGGCAGGAGTTGAAGAGAATACAGTTAGTGCAGAGCAATACGGAATTAAGGCATACCCGAATCCGTTTGTGAGTTCAGTGAATTTCGAATATACACTGAATACGCAGTCACAGGTTGAAATCCGTTTGTATAATCTCGCTGGCCAATTGGTTGGAACGGTGTTACCGAATTCCAGTCAGGCATCTGGTAAACACACTCAAACGTACAACACTTCGAATCTCGACAACGGCGTTTATTACGCAAGAGTCAACATAAGAGGTGCAAAAGGAAAAGCATCGAAACTGGTTAAGGTTGTAAAATCTTAGCGTTCATTTTTGATTTGGGAAGGGAGGATTTTATGTCCTCCCTTTTTTGTTTTTATCGATTCTCAAAAAAAAATCGTTTCAGAAAATCCCAATCTTCATTTTCAACGTAACTGATTTGTTCTGGCATGGAAACAGAACAAATTTGAAATATTGATTTAATGAAAATATGGAATTGTTGATTTTCAATTCCATTGAATACTACACAAATACTACATGTTATGAAGAAAAAGAGCTACATCTATTCTGGATTTATTTTGGTTGCGTTGTCATTGACAACACTATTTATCTCTTCTTGTGGATCGACAAAAGAGGAAGATGACCAGGTTATAGCAAGTGCGCCTCAAGGATTTCAAATTCCTCAATTATTGGAACGTGAAAAGGACTTGTCTTATGATGAATTTCTGAAGATCAAAGAAAAGTTCAATAAACTATCGCTTGAGTCTGCAAACAAAGACACCAAGTATGAAAGTTTGATTAAGCTTTCGGAAATCTATATTTACGAAGCACGTGTTACAGGTGAACATCCATATTATTACAACGCGGCATTGTCAACACTGGATGAAACGTTGAAAGACACAACTAAATTAACGCCAGATCAGCATTTTACCGCGCTTTTCTACAAATCGACTGTTCAACTATCTCAGCATAAATTCAACGAAGCATTAGTAACAGGTAAAAAGGCTTTGGCATTGAACAATACGAATTCAGGTATCTACGGCGTTTTGGTAGATGCGAATGTGGAGATTGGAAATTACAAAGAAGCAGTAGCCAATTGTGACAAAATGATTTCGATTCGTCCTGATCTACGTTCTTACAGCAGAATCTCTTATTTGCGTGAGATCTATGGAGACTTGAAAGGCAGTATCAAATCCATGGAGCAAGCTATTGAAGCTGGTGCACCTTATTCGGAATACAAATGCTGGACAATTGTAACGATGGGTAAAATGTTGGAGAACCACAATCAACTGGATTCTGCAATGGCTTATTACCAATTCGCTATGAAAGAGCGTGAAAATTATCCGTTTGGAATTGCTGGAATGGCAAGTATTGAAGGAAAAAGAGGAAACTATGCTAAAGCAGATTCTCTTTACAGTGTAGCATTGAAAGCTGTTCCTGAAATTAGTTTCTTGATGGACAGAGCAAAATTATATCAGGCTCAGGGAAAAACTGCTGAAGTGAAAAAGTTGATTCCGGAAATTGAATCGATGTTTAAAGAAGACTTGGAATCTGGTCATAATGTAAACATGGAATACGCCTTCTTCCTAATGGATTTTAAGAAAGACTACAAAAGAGCGCTTAGTTTGGGACTACAGGAATATAAATCTCGTCCAAACAACATTGACGTAAACAAGCTGTTGGCATTTGCCTACTTCGCAAACGGTGACAAAGAAAAAGCGGCTAAGCATATCAAAATTGCAATGAAAACGAATAAGCAGGATGGTGATTTGTACTGCATCAGTGGTTTGATCAATAATGATGCTAATCAGGTTAAAAAAGGATTCAAAATTGATCCTTACCAAGACCATGCATTTGTTGCTCGTGCGAAGAAAATGATTGGCGCAGGAGTTATTTCTTAAACCCGGAAATTATGAAAGCTTACTACTCTTTTGCCCGAAACGGCAGGCATCTTTTATGCCTAATTACAACTGTTCTGCTTTCTAATCTGGGGTTTTCTCATGGAATTAACGGAATAGTTACTGATCAGCAATCGCAAGGAATTCCTGGTGCAAAAGTGACCTTAACTGGCGATAACAAGATTAGCGTCAGCAATGGTTTAGGAGAATTCGTTCTAACAGATGTTCATTTAGGAGATTCCATTTCCATTGAAAGTAAAGGTTACCAGAAACGCGTATTTCTAATCGACAACGAATCGTATTTTGAAGCAAATTATCAGTTTCAATTGTTTGAAAATGCAACGGAATTAAGCGAAGTTCAAATTACAGGAAACAAAACCCAATTGACATCAAGTGCGAATATCAATCTGACACTTCAGCCGGTTCGATCATCACAAGAACTCTTGACTTTAGTACCTGGGCTTTTTGTTGCGCAGCACGCAGGAGGAGGAAAAGCAGAACAACTTTTTCTTCGCGGTTTTGATATTGATCATGGAACGGATGTCGCACTTTCCTTAGATGGAATGCCTGTAAATATGGTTTCGCATGCGCATGGACAGGGTTACGCCGATTTCCACTTTGTAATGCCCGAAGTAATTGATAAGATCAACTTTGAAAAAGGCCCTTACGACGTTACAAAAGGAAATTTAGCCACTGCAGGATC
>CAMLET010000094.1 GCA_946479125.1 uncultured Flavobacteriales bacterium | reverse complement strand
GGTTATCGATACGAGTCTGAGAATCGCGCATTGCTTCAACAACCTGAAGTCTTTTTAAAGCTTCGTGTTTACGTTGAACAGATGTTTCTGTATTTGCCTGGTGACGCAATCTGTAAGACAAGTCTTCCAAATTCAATTTACGCAACAAGTCATACAATGCCTCCGCACCCATCTTAGCGATGAATTTGTTCGGATCTGTATCTTCCAAATACTGGTTTTCTCTTGGTAAAGTATCCAGGATATCCAGGTATTCTTCTTCTGTAATGAAATCTTTTTCATTCAGTGTTGAACCATCCAAATTCGTTGCGATACCTGTCTGAATAACGACATAACGCTCGTAATAAATGATTTGGTCCAATTTTTTGGTAGGCAATCCTAACAAGTAACCGATTTTGTTCGGCAATGAACGGAAATACCAAATGTGTGCTACCGGAACAACCAAAGAGATATGTCCCATACGCTCACGACGTACTTTTTTCTCAGTAACCTCCACACCACAGCGGTCACAAACGATTCCTTTGTATCGGATACGTTTGTACTTACCACAATGACATTCGTAATCTTTTACAGGTCCGAAGATGCGTTCACAGAACAATCCATCTCTTTCCGGTTTGTATGTACGATAGTTAAATGTCTCAGGCTTGAGCACTTCTCCGCTCGATTGATCACGGATCACCTCAGGAGAAGCCAACGAGATCGTAATCTTGTTGAAGGCGCTCTGTTTTTTTGGTGTTTCTTTTCTGTAAGCCATGTTATAACTTTCTTTAATTCAATTTGACAATTTGTTTCCTAATAAAGTCTTGATCTTAATCCATTGATATATTCAATCCAAGACCTCTCAATTCATGCAACAATACGTTGAATGATTCCGGAATTCCTGGCTCTGGAATGTTATCACCTTTAACGATTGCTTCGTACGCTTTCGCACGACCCATTACGTCATCGGATTTAACCGTCAAGATCTCCTGAAGGATATTAGCCGCTCCAAATGCTTCCAATGCCCAAACCTCCATCTCACCAAAACGCTGACCTCCGAATTGGGCTTTACCACCCAATGGCTGTTGTGTAATTAATGAGTATGGTCCGATTGAACGAGCATGCATTTTGTCATCAACCATGTGAGATAATTTCAACATGTAGATAACTCCAACAGTTGCAGGTTGGTGGAAACGGTCTCCCGTACCTCCGTCGAACAAGTAAGTTTTACCTGAACGTGGAACACCTGCTTTATCAGTCCATTCGTTGATTTGTTCTGGTTTAGCACCATCGAAGATTGGAGTAGCGAATTTCACACCCAATTTCTCACCTGCCCAACCAAGTACAGTTTCATAAATCTGACCTAAGTTCATACGAGATGGTACCCCTAGTGGATTCAATACGATATCTACTGGTGTTCCGTCTTCTAAGAATGGCATATCTTCTGCACGAACGATATTTGCAACAATACCTTTGTTACCGTGACGTCCTGCCATCTTATCACCCACTTTCAACTTACGTTTTTGAGCAACATAAACTTTAGCCATTTTCACGATTCCTGCTGGCAACTCATCACCAACTGAAATGTGGAACTTCTTACGTTTATAGATCCCTAATAGATCGTTTGCTTTAATTGTAAAGTTGTGAAGTACTCTAGAAATTAGAGCGTTCACATGAGCATCAGCTGTCCAAGCTGTTGGGTTAACGATTGTATAATCGATAGCCAACAAGTTTTTAGCAACGAACTTTTGTCCTTTTTTAATGATCTCTTCTTTAAAGTTGTTGAATACACCAGCTGATTTGTGTTCGCCTAAGATAGACATCAATTTATCAGCTAATTTTTCTTTCAACTCAGCGTAATCTTTGTCGTACTCTGTATCCAAAACTTCCAATACTGGCTTGTCTTGAGCTTTAGACTTACGATCTTTAATTGCACGCGAGAACAATTTTTTCTCGATAACAACACCTCGAAGTGATGGACCAGCTTTCAAAGAAGCATCCTTCACATCACCTGCTTTATCACCGAAGATTGCACGTAATAATTTCTCTTCCGGAGATGGATCTGTTTCACCTTTTGGTGTAATCTTACCAATAAGAATGTCACCTTCCTTAATCTCAGCTCCAATACGGATCAATCCGTTTTCATCAAGGTCTTTAGTAGCCTCTTCAGAAACGTTTGGAATATCAGAAGTCAATTCCTCCATACCACGTTTTGTGTCACGTACCTCAAGTGCGTACTCATCAATGTGGATAGAAGTAAAGATATCATCACGTACAACACGCTCAGAGATTACGATCGCATCCTCGAAGTTGTAACCTTTCCAAGGCATGAATGCCACTTTAAGGTTTTGTCCAAGTGCAAGTTCACCTCCTTGAGTTGCATAACCTTCACAAAGTACCTGACCTTTCTCAACTGTATCCCCTTTGCGAACAATTGGTTTCAAGTTGATAGTTGTACTTTGGTTAGTCTTTTGGAACTTCGTCAATGGGTAACGAATTACCTCACTTTCAAAACTTACCAATTTATCTTCAGATGTCCAGTCGTAGCGAATTACGATTTCATTTGCATCTACATACTCAACAGTTCCAGGTCCATCAGCGTTGATCAATACACGTGAATCACGTGCAACCAATTGCTCGATACCTGTTCCAACGATAGGCGAATGCGGTTTCAATAACGGAACAGCCTGACGTTGCATGTTAGATCCCATCAAGGCACGGTTGGCATCATCATGCTCCAGGAATGGAATTGAAGATGCCGCGATAGATGCAATTTGGTTTGCACCTACATCCATCAAATGCAAATCTTTCGGTTGAACAACCGGGAAGTCACCCTCAAAACGTGCTTTCACAACATTTGAAAGGAAATTTCCTTTATCATCCACGATTGCATTCGCCTGAGCGATCATTTTACCATCTTCCTCTTCAGCCGACAAGTAAATTGGTTCAGAAGTAATATCAACTTTACCAGCGTTTACTGAACGGTATGGAGTTTCGATGAATCCTAGTTTATTCACTTTCGCGAATACACAAAGAGACGAGATCAAACCAATGTTTGGTCCCTCTGGAGTTTCGATTGTACACAAACGACCGTAGTGCGTGTAGTGAACGTCACGAACCTCGAAACCAGCTCTTTCACGAGAAAGACCACCTGGCCCTAGTGCAGACAAACGACGCTTGTTGGTAATTTCCGAAAGCGGATTCGTTTGATCCATGAACTGAGACAACTGGTTTGTTCCGAAGAACGAGTTGATTACAGAAGAAAGTGTTTTCGCATTGATCAAATCGATAGGAGTAAAGACCTCGTTATCACGAACGTTCATACGCTCACGAATTGTACGAGCCATACGTGCCAATCCTACTCCAAATTGAGAGTACAATTGCTCACCTACAGTACGAACACGACGATTCGACAAGTGATCGATATCATCTACGTCAGCCTTAGAGTTAATCAATTCGATTAAGTACTTGATGATAGAAAGCATATCGCTTTTCGTCAATACGCGCGATTCTTCACCATTGGTAACATTCAATTTTTTGTTCATTCTGTAACGCCCTACTTCACCTAAGTCGTAACGTGCGTCAGAGAAGAATAATTTCTCGAATACTCCTTTTGCAGTTTCGTAATCTGGTGGTTCAGCGTTACGCAACTGGCGGTAGATATGTTCTACTGCTTCTTTTTCAGAGTTCGAAGTATCTTTTTGAAGTGTATTATAGATAATCGTGTAATCTGCAGCGTTAGCATCTTCTTTGTGGAAAATCACTGTTTTTACACCTGCATCTACAATCAGGTCAATATGGTGATCTTCTAAAAGAGTTTCACGATCTAAAATAACTTCATTACGTTCGATAGATACTACCTCACCTGTATCTTCATCTCCAAAGTCCTCAATCCAAGACTTCAATACACGTGCAGCTAATCTTCTACCTACGCATTTTTTCAATGCTGCTTTATTAGCCTTAACTTCATCAGCAAGGCCAAATATTTCAAGAATGTCTTTATCTGTCTCATATCCGATCGCACGGAAAAGCGTCGTTACAGGAAGCTTTTTCTTACGGTCGATGTATGCATACATGACACTATTAATATCTGTTGCAAATTCGATCCAAGATCCTTTAAAAGGAATAACACGCGCAGAGTACAATTTAGTACCATTTGCGTGACGGCTTTGACCAAAGAACACACCTGGAGAACGGTGCAACTGAGAAACGATAACGCGCTCAGCACCGTTAATAACGAATGAACCTTTCGGAGTCATGTATGGGATAGTTCCCAAATACACGTCCTGAACGATCGTTTCGAAATCTTCGTGTTCCGGATCTGTACAGTATAATTTCAGTTTTGCTTTAAGTGGAACTGAATAAGTTAAACCACGTTCGATACACTCTTCAATTGTATAGCGCGGTGGGTCGATGAAATAATCAAGGAACTCCAACACGAATTGGTTACGTGTATCAGTAATTGGGAAGTTTTCCGCAAATACCTTGTACAATCCTTCACTTTCTCTGTTTTCAGGAGTTGTTTCCAACTGGAAGAACTCTTGGAAGGATTTAAGCTGTATATCCAGGAAATCTGGATAAGCGAACTGATTTTTGCTTGAAGCAAAATTAATTCTTGTAGATGTATTGCTTGTTGTTGCCAAGGCGAAAAAATTTTAATTCAAAAAGGACTTAAAAATCGGCTAAACGCCGAAAAACAGGACAAGGCATCCGCCTGAGGCGGACACCTTTCCTGAAAAATTTAGTAACTAATTACTTGATCTCTACTTCAGCACCAGCCTCTTCAAGCTGTGTCTTCAAAGCAGCTGCTTCGTCTTTAGAAACACCTTCTTTCAATGTAGCAGGAGCTCCATCAACGATGTCTTTAGACTCTTTCAATCCGTTACCAGTCAATTCTTTAACCAACTTAACTACTGCAAGTTTGTTAGCTCCACCAGCTTTCAAAATTACGTCGAATTCTGTTTTCTCAGCAGCAGCTTCACCAGCACCAGCACCTCCACCAGCAACCATTACAGGTGCAGCAGCAGCAGGCTCGATACCGTACTCGTCTTTCATAATTGTTGCTAACTCGTTAACTTCTTTTACTGTAAGGTTAACTAATGTTTCTGCGATTTGTTTTAAATCAGCCATTTTTATTGAATTTAAAAAGGTTCTTAATAATTTTTGTTATGCTCTTTCTTCGAGCGTTTTAAGGATTCCAGCAATCTTGTTACCACCGCTCATTAAGCCAGAAATAACATTCTTAGCAGGGCTTTGTAACAATCCGATGATTTCACCAAGTAATTCTTCACGAGATTTCAATGCGTCTAGCGTATCCAATTGGTTATCACCAATAAATACTGCTTCGTCAATGTAAGCTCCTTTAAGGATTGGCTTATCATTCTTCTTACGGAATTCTTTAATTAATTTAGCTGGTACGTTACCAACTTCAGCGAAAAGAATTGATGTTGGTCCACCCAATACTTCAGGTAACTGACCGTAATCTCTTCCTTCAACACGTTCCATTGCTTTTGCCAACAAAGTATTTTTAACTACACGTAGTTCAATATTTTGCTGAAAACATTTGCGACGTAACTGGTTGATAGTTTCCACTGACAATTCAGACGTATCTGCTAAGTAGAAGATGTTTGCGTTAGATAAATCCGCCGCAAGATCGTCTATGTACTGTGCTTTTTGATCTTTATTCATACTTCAAGATGTTTAAGCCGTTACAGATTTAGCATCAATTTGGATACTTGGAGACATAGTAGAGCTAATGAAGATAGACTTAATGTAAGTCCCCTTCGCTGCTGACGGTTTCAATTTGTTCAATTGATTGATCAATTCAAACGCATTCTCACGAATTTTAGTTCCTTCGAAACTAGCTTTCCCGATAGACGAGTGAATGTTACCGTACTTATCAACTTTAAAGTCGATTTTACCAGCTTTAACTTCTTCTACTGCTTTACCAACTTCCATTGTTACAGTACCAGTCTTAGGGTTTGGCATCAATCCACGAGGTCCCAAAACGCGACCTAATGCACCAACTTTACCCATAACAGACGGCATTGTAATAATAACGTCGATATCTGTCCAACCACCTTTGATTTTGTCGATGAATTCGTCCAATCCAACAAACTCAGCACCTGCTGCTTTCGCCTCAGCTTCTTTGTCTGGAGTACAAAGTACTAATACTCGTACATCCTTACCAGTTCCGTGAGGAAGAGCTACGGTACCACGAACCATTTGATTCGCTTTACGTGGATCTACTCCTAAACGCACAGAGATGTCAACAGAAGCATCAAACTTCGTTGTTGTAACGTCCTTAACCAAATCACAAGCTTCAGTCAATGTGTAGATTTTAGTCAAATCGTACTTTGCTAAAACCTCTTTTCTTTTCTTAGAAATTCTACCCATGACTCTTGTTATTTAGTTGCCGGAGCTTCACCTCCTTTAACGGTTACACCCATACTACGTGCTGTTCCTGCAATCATAGTCATTGCTGAATCAACTGTAAAACAGTTCATGTCAGGCATTTTATCTTCAGCGATCACACGGATTTGATCCCATGTCATTGATCCCACTTTGCTTTTGTTAGGCTCAGAAGAACCTTTCTTAAGCTTCGTGCTGTCGATAATTTGTACTGCTGCTGGAGGAGTTTTGATGACGAAGTCAAACGACTTGTCGCTGTAAACAGTAATCACACATGGTAATACCTTTCCTGGCTTATCTTGCGTACGAGCATTATACTGCTTGCAAAATTCCATAATGTTGACCCCTTTTGCACCAAGTGCGGGACCAACCGGAGGAGCTGGATTGGCTTGACCACCTTTGATCTGTAATTTGATCAATGCTGCTACTTCTTTAGCCATTGTTTATTTAAATTATGCAGTCGTAACGTGGGCGTTAAAGGGAAGCTTTAATCAATAATTCCACTGCTGCGGTTAATACAAACTAATTAACCTTCTTTCTCTACTTGCATGTAGCTAAGCTCGAGAAGGTTTTTACGTCCGAAGATTTTCACCATTACTTTCAATTTCTTCTTCTCTTCATTGATCTCATCGATCACACCAGAGAAGTTGTTGAATGGTCCGTCAATAACCTTAACAGATTCACCAACAACGAAAGGAATTTTCATTTCTTCTTCCGATTCCGACAATTCGTCGACTTTACCTAAAATACGATTCACTTCAGAAAGACGCATAGGTTGAGGATCTCCACCTTTTTCTGCACCTAAGAAGCCAATCACATTAGGAATACCTTTAATTACGTGAGGAACCTCTCCCAAAAGAGCTGCTTCAATCAACACGTAACCTGGTAAATACGCTTTTTCCTTAGAAACTTTCTTTCCATTACGGATTTGAAAGACTTTCTCAGTAGGAATAAGTACTTGTGAAACGAAATCGTCCAGTTTTAAACGCGAAATTTCAAGGTCAAGATATTCCTTAACCTTTTTTTCTTTTCCACTTACTGCACGAACTACGTACCAACGTTTTTTAATATCTCCCATCTTGTATTACAAGAAAAATGAATATATAAAACCAACTGCACCCTTCCATGCTGCGTTAGCATCCGGAGCAATTCCGAATCCAGCATCCATTACAAACACTAGCAAAGCAAAGATAACAGAGGCAACAACCACGATAAGTGTATTGCTCTGTAATTCTTTCCAAGTAGGCCACGTAACATTCTGAGTCATCTCAGTAACTGTTTCGCTTATATAATTTCTAAATTTTGACACGGCTAACCTTGTATTAATCAGCGCGGGCGGTAGGATTCGAACCCACGACCAATGGTTTTGGAGACCACTACTCTACCAACTGAGCTACACCCGCAAAAAATAGGGGAGTAAAGCTCCCCTATCCTACTTATTTATTTTGTGGAATTATCCAACGATCTCAGTAACCTGACCAGCACCTACTGTACGTCCACCCTCACGGATAGCGAAACGTAGACCTTTGTCCATAGCTACAGGAACGATCAACTTAACATTAATTGTTACGTTATCACCTGGCATAACCATCTCACGTCCGTCTGTCAAGAAAATCTCTCCAGTTACGTCAGTTGTACGGAAGTAGAACTGAGGACGGTATTTGTTATGGAATGGTGTGTGACGACCACCTTCTTCTTTCTTCAATACATAGATTTCAGCTTTGAAGTCAGCATGAGGCTTAACAGATCCTGGCTTACAAATAACCATACCACGTTTGATTTGAGATTTCTCAATACCACGTAATAAAAGACCTACGTTGTCACCAGCTTCTCCGCGATCCAAGATCTTACGGAACATCTCAACCCCAGTTACAGTAGAAGTTAATTTCTCTTCACCCATACCTAAGATCTCAACCGGCTCACCAGAGTTGATAACACCTGTTTCGATACGTCCTGTTGCTACTGTACCACGACCTGTAATCGTAAATACGTCTTCAACTGGCATCAAGAAGTGCTTATCAACATCACGTGGAGGCAATTCGATGTAAGTATCTACAGCATCCATCAATTCGTCAACTTTAGCAACCCAAGCAGCTTCTCCGTTCAATGCACCAAGTGCAGAACCTTGAATTACTGGAGCATTGTCACCATCATAATCATAGAATGACAACAATTCACGAACTTCCATTTCTACTAACTCTAACAACTCAGCATCATCAACCATATCCACTTTATTCATGAATACAACTAAACGAGGAACACCAACTTGTTTTCCTAATAGGATGTGCTCACGTGTTTGTGGCATTGGACCATCTGTTGCAGCAACAACTAAGATCGCTCCATCCATTTGAGCAGCACCAGTAACCATGTTCTTTACATAATCCGCGTGACCTGGACAGTCAACGTGTGCGTAGTGACGGTTAGCAGTTTCGTACTCGATGTGTGAAGTATTAATTGTAATACCACGTTCTTTTTCTTCAGGTGCGTTATCAATTGAAGAGAAATCACGAACAGCCGCCAATCCTTTAGCAGCCAATACGCTTGAAATTGCAGCTGTCAACGTAGTCTTACCGTGGTCAACGTGACCGATAGTACCAATGTTAACGTGCGGTTTGGAACGATTAAAATTTTCCTTAGCCATTTGTTTTATTTGTTACGTAGTTAATAAACCTTTATTCTTACTAATACAAAATTTCACCCATTTGAAATACCAATGAGTGAACTTCTTTTGTAGAGCCAATGACGAGAATTGAACTCGTGACCTCTTCCTTACCAAGAAAGCGCTCTACCCCTGAGCTACACCGGCTTGGTGCTCTCTTAGATCGTGTACCAGTTTTTTAATTGAGCGGGAGACGAGATTCGAACTCGCGACCCTCAGCTTGGAAGGCTGACG
>CAMLET010000093.1 GCA_946479125.1 uncultured Flavobacteriales bacterium | reverse complement strand
GAAGATCGACCATTTGCAACCAAGAAGTACTTCTTTGTTTAGAGGACAAATTTCTAAAATCTTCTTCCGTTAAATTGTTGAACGGGTCTTGGCTTGGATCAGAAAACAAATTCTGATAATCAAACCTAAATTCTTCATCCCAAACATTCAGTGAAAAATTCAGCCAAAGATTGCGTTTTCCGCTAATTTTCCTCTCAAAACTCAATCCTACATTCTTATAACTGTAGCCCGACTTTATTTTATCGTTGTCGTGGTAGTTGTTCTGAATACTATTGAATTGATTAATACCAACCTGATTAGAATAACTGATGGAAAAAATATTGCTTTGAGAAAACCCCATCGAGCATATCATAATAAAAACACTCAGAACATTAATTTTCATCTTTTGTTATTTGATATTTTACACCTAGACCTATTTGTGCAAGCATGCTTTTATTTGATTTGACGGCATGATAATCTGGTGATTGAAAGAATCCCTCAAAATAGTCGCCATACAAAGATGTATTGGTAGTAAACTTGTAATCTGTTTGTATTGGAAGTAATGATATTGAACAATTGAGATTGATCGCTAACCTTGGACTCACATTATATCCTATTAGCAGTTCATATCTTAAGGTCATCTTTAAGTGTGACCGATGAATTACTTCCAAGTAATATGGTCCAGTTCCAGTTTGCATGTAATCATTATCATGCGGATGCAGGTATTGTTTGTTTTCGTTTCTAAAAAAGTTGATTCCAAAATTGATCTGATTACCAACCCAAAAATTTGAGTTGAATAAAGGGGACTGCCAACGCAATCCCCCATAAATTGAAGTAACTCTATTTTTGTACTCGATGTTCTTTTGAGGATATAAAGAATTAGGCTTGCTATATGCCACAATTTCGAAATTGTCTGATCTATTCATCAAGCCGAAACAATAATAACTCCTTGTTTTTCCTTTTTTCTTTAAAACATATCTAACATCAATAAAGTTATCTAGTGTTTTATATAAAAATCCATCACTATTGGATACGCCATTTTCTTGCATAGCCTGAAGAACACCCGAATTTATTTCAACGGATTGAGAATATAAGGTATTCCCTCCAATTATCAATAATAGTACAATAATAGATTTTACTGACATGGATTAAAAATAAACTTTTTAGTATACACCGAACCATAATGTTCAGCTTTTAGTTCACCCCAACAATCTTCATTGGCAACAGACCAATTAGTCCACCATTTTGCTTTAACTGCTTGAATGTCTCTTTCGTGTCCACTATCAATCTCAGTCTTGTACTCTTTATACACACAGTCATCGTTTCTGAATTCACCATACACCTCAGCACTAAGATTTTCTTGTCTCTTTTTCCACTTTCCATTCTTCTTTTCGTAATTGGTTATTTTAGCTCCAATTGTATGAGCAACCCCAAAATTCTTAATCCAAACTTCACTGACTACTTTATGATCAGATGAAAAAATATGAGTTTCATTATCCCCATAACTGTTATCTGTACATGCCACTGATGGTGATCCCCAATCTTCTTGATCAGACAAAGTAAACTCCGTAGGATTAAGGACAAACTCAGATGTAAAGACGCCACTTGTTGAAATACTATAATCTCCTTCAGATGCGTACTCATGGGTAAGAAACAGTTCAGTTTGATGATAAGTCGCTGTACCACTTGGATCTATAGTTACAGGAATTGGCGGCACATCCATTGTTGTAGTCGTCCCATCACCCCAATTAACTGTTACAGTTCCTTCAAAGAGATTCGGGTTAATGAATTCATGAGCATCATTTAACGTTACTCTGTCCACTATAAATTTCATATTCACTTTTGTAAGTGAACATTCAACTGGATCAAGCTGAATTCTTGAAGTGTACGAAATATCAGCCCACATATCACCAACTGCATTTACGCTGTATAGATCCTTTGTTACATAAGTAGGTTTTTTTCCATCTTTTTTAATCTCAAACTCACACCAAGTAGGGCTATGTAGCACAAAATCTTCATCTTTTTTGACACCTCTTAATGATTTCACAGCATTAATATTTCTTTTGTTAGTTACAAGTGTAACACATTGTTGACCATCTGAAGCCATATACATGATGTTAACTTCTTGAGCAATGCCAATCTCGCCATACTGATTTACTAATGTTTTTAAGATCTCATCCTTGAAGTAATCGGTATTTATAAGCCTTTCAAGCTCATCATCTGTCAAACCTTCTTCGAAATCGAATGTTTTACGTAATCTACCATTGAATGACATAAAATTCTGAAATTGTTTTTCAACAACTTTCAATAAATCTTCACTGAATTCATAAGGTGAATGACTGAAATCTGTTATTATGTTGTAAAACTCCTCAAAGTGTTCTTGTGAGGAAAACCACAACATCTCATTTTCAACAGTTGGCATACCATAAATTGAACTACTTGGTAAAGTGAAATTTTCAGTTTGAATTTTCACAGCAAAAACACCGATACTTGTATTTGACGTTTTTATAAAACTTCGGTAGTTCGTGTTTGGAAGCTCACCTGGTTGAATTTCAACCCCATCCCCAATGCTCAATAATCCAGCTTCATACGCCGCAGTTTTGTAATATCCTTGTTCGTCTACAAAAATGTAAGCATAGTCAATTGAACCAAGATTTAAGACTGATTGAACTTTTCCCGAAAACTGTGCATTGACAATCGCTGTAAATCCTAAAAAAAGTAATAGGACTAAATTTTTTATTAAATTTTTACTGGTGTTCATATTTAAGTTTTTTACATCAATCGATTCAGTAACTTAACCAAAGCTTGATGTTTGACCTGTGGTTAAGTTAGCGTAATACCTCAGTTGATCAGATTAGGTAATTACCGCTGTTTTTTGCGGGAGATCTCTGCCCTACTTTTCGAAAAGCGGTGCAAACTTATGATTATTTTCATTGCACCTACCAGATTTTTATCAATTATATCCAAAGCACAAAAACACCTTAAACCCTTCACCATTGGGAATGAAAGAGTTGCGTTTACTTTTAGAAAAAAAAATTATGAACCATTCGAAAACAAAAGCACTAGAGAATTTGATGTGCGAGTGCCGATTTTTTTTTGCATGGACGCTATAGATCTCCTCTCCTCAAAATCCGTTTCCTTTTGTTACATTTGCACCTCGAATTCATTTGAATGATACCAGAAAATCAAAAAGTAAAATTCGCCATAATTGGTGCAGGACATATCGGAAAACGACACGCTGAAATGGCTCGTCGAGACGAAGAGGCTGAACTAGTTGCAATGGTTGACATTCGTTCCGCTGAAGAATGCGGAGCTGCAGATTACAACGTTCCTTTCTTCTCTACAATGGAAGAATTGTTCGCTTCTGGTATTGAGTTCGATGTAGTGAATGTGTGTACACCAAATGGTTTACATGCTGAACAAGCTTTGATAGCTCTTGAAAACAAAAAACATGTGGTGGTTGAAAAGCCAATGGGTTTAACAAAAGACCAATGTGAAAAGGTGATTTTCAAGTCGCTGCAACAATCACGACAAGTATTTTGTGTAATGCAAAACCGTTATTCTCCGCCAAGCGAATGGATCAAGGATTTGATCGACCGTAAAGTTTTGGGAGATATCTTCATGGTACAGTTGAACTGTTACTGGAACCGTGATGAGCGTTACTATAAAGCTGGTGGATGGAAAGGAACTGCTGATTTGGACGGTGGAACATTGTTTACGCAGTTCTCACATTTCATCGATATCATGTACTGGTTGTTCGGTGATATCGACAATATTCAAGGGAAATTTGCAGATTTCACTCACAAAGATTCTACAGCTTTTGAAGATTCAGGTTTCGTGAGTTTCGATTTTGTAGACGGAGGAATGGGTTCTTTGAACTATTCAACTTCTGTTGCTCACCAAAACTTAGAAAGTTCTATGACTATCGTTGGTAAAAATGGTAGTGTAAAAATTGGTGGACAATACATGAATGAAGTAGAAGTTTGCAATATCACAGACTACGAAATGCCAGATCTTGCACCTACAAATCCAGGAAACGATTATGGTGCTTACAAAGGTTCTGCAGCAAATCACCATTACGTTATTACAAACGTCATTGACACACTAAAAGGAAGAACTTCAGCAACTACAAACGCTCTTGAAGGATTGAAAGTTGTTGAAATTATTGAACGCATTTATAAAGTAAGAAATGAGCAGCTCAATCTACAATAAACTTATTCAGAAAGAAACGAAACTGGCTGTAATCGGTCTTGGTTACGTTGGTTTACCAATTGCTCTTGAATTCGCTAAAAAAATTAAGGTTGTTGGATTCGATATCAATCAGGCGCGTGTTGATTTGATGAGAAATCACATCGATCCAAGTAACGAATTGGAAAAAAGCGCTTTCGATAATTGTGACATTCACTTTACAGCTGATATTAACGATTTGAAGGACGTGACTTTCTTTATTGTTGCCGTTCCAACTCCTATAGACGATACAAATTTACCAGACTTGAAACCTTTACTTGGTGCTTCTAAAACAGTTGCTCAGGTATTGAAAAAAGGCGATTACGTTGTCTTCGAATCTACTGTTTATCCAGGTTGTACTGAAGACGATTGTATTCCTGTATTGGAGGAAATTTCAGGATTGAAATTCGAAGATGATTTCAAGGTTGGATATTCTCCTGAACGTATTAATCCGGGAGACAAAGAGCATACGCTTCAAAACGTAATTAAAGTCGTTTCCGGATGTTGTGAGGAATCACTTGAGGAAATTGCGAAAACATACGAATTGGTTGTTGCCGCTGGTGTTCACCGTGCAACTTCTATCAAAGTGGCTGAGGCTGCGAAAATTATTGAAAATACGCAGCGCGACGTAAATATCGCATTGATCAATGAGCTTTCTATCATTTTCAATCGCTTGGGAATTAACACTTACGAAGTACTTGAAGCTGCCGGAACGAAATGGAATTTCCTGAAATTCTCTCCAGGTTTGGTTGGAGGACATTGCATTGGTGTTGATCCGTATTATCTGACACACAAAGCACAACAAGCTGGTTACCATGCAAAAATCATCAATAGTGGTCGTTACGTAAACGATTCTATGGGATTCTATATTGGTAAGCAAACAACGAAGAAAATCATTGCACAAGGTAAGCACATTCAAGACGCGAAAGTATTGGTAATGGGAGCAACTTTCAAGGAAGATGTTTCTGATATCCGCAACTCAAAAGTGATTGATGTGGTGAACGAATTGAAATCGTTTCAAGTGCATGTTGACTTGGTTGATCCGCACGCTTCTTCAGACGAAATGGAGCACGAATATGGTGTAAAATTGGTTGAGATCGGAAAAGATTACGACGCAATTATCGTAGCTGTAAACCATAGAGAATACAAAACGTTGACGGAAGATTATTTCAAATCAATCCTGAAAGATGGAAAAGGCGTTTTTGTAGACATCAAAGGAATTTACAGAAACAAGATCCAGGATTTGGAGTATTGGAGCCTTTGATCAATTGAAAATTCCAAAATGGAGAATTGAAAAGTTTAAGACGTACTAATCAATAACACGCACTTTGCTTTTCCATTTTTCAATTATCAATTTTCAATTCTTATTCTACTTCCAGGTCATAGATTTGTCGTGAAACCTTCATTCGGATTTCTGATGCCAATTGGCTCACCAAACTGCTTGGTTTTCTCCAGACTGAACGGATTTTCGGACAGTTACAACCATCTGTTTTATCACGTACTTTCTCACTTGAAGTGGCGTTTCTATTCCAATCATTAATGTAAGCACCATTTTTCTTCAAGGTTGCAGTTACGCTTGCACTTAAATCTGAGTAGTACACATAACTTGGTTCAGTATCCCAAATCGAAGCACAGCTGTCAACATAACTTTGTCTGTTCAAACCTTCACCAACGCTTAAACTCCCAATGTACAAGGTGTATTCCGCTGGTTCCGTAGTTAATACAATATTGTTTTTCTCAAGTAATCTGATGAGCGTTTCATTAAAATCATTCGCTAAATCATCACTATCATCCAAATAGATGTAACTCGGATATCGCAGCGGTTCATCAAAATCGTAAGGATCAAACTTATCAAATGCACCGGTTGGATATTGATGTGCCAAAGTCGGACCTTCATAGTGCACGTAAATCACATCTGGCAAGGTTTTTCCTTTTCTACAACCAACAAAAATAAAGACGAGAAAGAGTAGGCAAAAGGTAAATCGCATCATAAACAGTTTGCCCTTTTAAGAAAAAATAGTGCCACTTTTTAATGGAAAATTGAAAATGGAGAATTGAAAAGAGTACAACGTGTTAATTAGCGAGAAAATGCTTAAGTCTCTTCAATTTTACAATCCCCATTCTAACACGTTTCGTTTCTTCTACATTTTCAATTATCAATTTTCAATTCTAACACCTATCTTTACTTCTATGAATATTCTCGTTACTGGCGCTGCCGGATTTATTGGTTCACATTTGGTGCGTTTACTTGTAAATAAGTATCCCCATTACACGATCATTGCATTCGATTCGCTTACGTATGCAGGAAATCTGGAGAATTTGAGCGATGTAATGAACGCTCAGAATTACCGATTTGTGAAAGGTGATATCACTTCTGAAGATGATGTAATGAAAGCGCTTAATCTACACGACGTAACGGATATTATTCATTTAGCTGCCGAATCACACGTTGACCGTTCAATTGAAGGTCCGATGGAATTTGTGAAAACGAATGTTATTGGAACAGTGAATCTGATGAATCAGGCGCGAACGTATTGGGGAACGAACGAAGGACATATTTTCTACCACGTTTCTACCGATGAAGTTTTCGGTTCTTTGGGAACTGAAGGTTTCTTTACAGAAACAACTCCATATGACCCAAGAAGTCCTTATTCAGCCTCAAAAGCATCTTCAGATCATTTCGTTTCGGCATATTTTCATACTTACGGATTTCCGGTAAAACGCTCCAACTGTTCGAACAATTACGGAAGCCACCATCATCCCGAGAAATTGATTCCATTGATGATATACAACATCATGAACAACAAACCGCTTCCGGTTTACGGAAAAGGAGATAACATTCGTGATTGGTTGTGGGTAGAAGATCATGCACGTGCAATTGACGTGATTTTTCATAAAGGCGAATTGGGTTGTAACTATAACGTTGGCGGCTGGAACGAATGGAAAAACATCGACTTGATCCACGAATTGTGTGCAATTATGGACAAAGAATTGGGTCGTGAAGAAGGAGAAAGCGCCAAGCTCATTTCTTTTGTAAAAGACCGAGCTGGACACGATATGCGTTACGCCATCGACGCAAATAAATTACACAACGAATTGGGTTGGAAACCAAGCATCACATTCGAAGAAGGATTGCGAAAAACAGTTCGTTGGTACCTCGATAATCAAGAATGGGTGAATCACGTAGTGAACGGATCTTACCAAAGTTATTACGATTCAATGTACACCAACCGCTAGAAAATGCTGGGATTTCTTCGATCTAAAAAACCCGTTTCCTTAGCTTCATTGCAAGTCGACATTCACAGTCATTTACTGCCGGGAATTGATGATGGGGCACAAACCATTGATCACACGCTCGGGATGCTGCGCAAGTTCGAAGAATTCGGCTATAAGAAAATGATCTTCACTCCGCACGTGATGTCGGGAGTTTACAATAATACACCTGCAATCATTCGTGCGAAACTGGAAGAAGTCAGAAACCTGATTCGTGAAACTGGGATCAATCTCGAAGTAGATGCTTCTGCGGAATACTACCTCGACGATACATTTTTAGAGCTTATTCGCAAAAACGATCTGATTCCTTTCAACGGAAATCACATTTTATTTGAGTGTTCGTTTCGAGATGCACCACTTCTACTCGACCAAGTGGTTTTCGACCTACAATCGAAGCAATATCAGCCTGTAATTGCGCATTTAGAGCGTTATTACTACTATCATAAATCGATAGAAAAAGCGAAACAATTGAAAGCACAAGGAGTTTTGATTCAGGTGAATTTACTTTCGTTTACTGGTCATTATGGTCCGGATATTAAAAAACAAGCCGAATTACTCTTAAAGAATAATCTCATCGATATTGTTGGATCCGATTGTCATCGTATTGAGCATTTACAAATTATCGAAAAGAATCTGCATTTGCCTGTGTTTAAGACATTGCTTTCTGCCAATTTGAAAAATAAAAACTTTCTTTAGTCCTATAAAATAAAAAACTCCGATCGTATACGACCAGAGTTTTTTCAGTGTAATCTATAGAATTACTTAATCGATCAATTGTGCCGATAAGGTAATTTCAGCATTCAGTAATTTAGAAACCGGACAAACTTCTTTTGATTTTTGTGCCAACTCAGTGAATTGCGCTTCTGTGATGTTTGGAACCTTTCCAGTTGTTTCCAAATCAATACGTGTGATTGTTCCGTCTTCAAAAGTAACCTTCGCAGAGGTATTCAAATCATCGGCTGTAAATCCTGCTTCATTCAATAAGAAGCTCAACTGCATTGTAAAACATCCTGAATGCGCTGCTGCCAATATTTCTTCCGGATTTGTTCCTACTCCTTCTTCAAAACGTGTTTTAAACGATAACTGTGCGTTGTTCAAAGTTGTACTTTGAGTGCTGATTGTACCTTTTCCTTCCATTCCGGTACCTTTCCAATTTGCATTTGCTGTTCTTGAGAATTTCATAATCTGATTTTTAAATTTTTATTTTTTCTGTCTCTCGGTTCATCCGATCTGATAGAACAAATTTAGGTTGAGCTCAATCATAAATCAAATCAATAATTTTATATCTTCATAACTTAAAGTTATAATTATGACTATCCAGCAATTGAAATACATCGTAGCTTTAGATGAAGAACGCCATTTTGCAAGGGCTGCAGAAGCATGTCTGATTTCACAACCAGGGCTTACCATTCAATTGAAAAATTTGGAAGCAGAAATCGGTATCAAGATATTTGACAGAAATAAGGTTCCACTTACTCCAACTAAACTGGGAATCGAAATCATTCAACGCGCCAAAAAGATCTTACGCGAAACAAACGAAATACGCGATTTTGTTATCAATGAAAAGAACATGTTAGAAGGTGAACTAAAGGTTGGAGTAATCTCCACCTTGTCTCCCTATCTCATTCCTGAATTCATTAAAACAATGCGCGAAGCTGCACCAAAGGTAAATTTCGTCATCAGAGAAGGTTATACCGGGCAACTAATGGCCGAAGTAGAAAATGGTACGCTTGATGTAGCCATAATGGCCACGCCAACGGGTAGACCAAATCTTGTGGAACATCCTATTTTCATGGAACCGTTCATAGCACATCTGCACCAAAATCATCCG
>CAMLET010000092.1 GCA_946479125.1 uncultured Flavobacteriales bacterium | reverse complement strand
ATACTAGACGGCGATTATTTCACGGTACTTTTTCCGGAAGTAAAGATCTAACACGTTGCAACTGTTGCTCTCGATTCTTCTCCATGGTGGTATTTGGCAACCATTATTGTGGTGGTAATGTTCTTCTTCGCATTTGCGATTATTGTCATCCTTCGTCAGAAACGTTTATCAGAGATCAAAAACGATTTCATTAACAACATGACGCACGAGCTGAAAACACCTATTTCTACAATCGGTTTATCCAGCGAATTATTGCTTCGTGGTGATTTCACCGAAGATCCTGACAAATTGAAGCGTTATGCCGAAATTATTTACAAGGAAAACAAGCGCTTAGAAGGTCAGGTAGAACGCGTATTAAACGTTGCCAAGCTTGACAAGCACGAAATTACCCTGAAGAAAGACCTTTGCGACATTCATGAGTTATTGGTTGACGCTAAAGAAAGTTTCGATCTAAATCAAACCGAATTGGGTGGAAACATTAACATGGAGTTGAATGCTACAAAATGCAGAATCCATGTAGATCAGGTACACATCACCAACGTCATTTACAACTTGATCGACAATGCGGTGAAATACTGTGAAGTCACTCCTGAGATTTCTATTCAAACTAAAAACGACAACAACTGGTTCTATATTTCCATTACTGATAACGGTATTGGAATCAAACGTGAAGATTACAAATTCATTTTCGACAAGTTTTACCGCGTTCCAACAGGAAACGTACACAATATCAAAGGTTTTGGTCTTGGTCTTTTCTATGTGAAATTGATCGTTGAACAACACGGCGGAAAAGTTTCATTGAAAAGCAGCGTTGGTAAAGGCTCCTCTTTCACCATTCAACTTCCATTAATAGAAAGCTAGATGAAAGAATTGGTTCAACGTATTTTTTCGATTCAGAATGAAGACGAATTCAACTCATGTGCACTCGAAGTTTTTGAATTCCAGTACCAGAATACCGCTGTTTACAGAGAATATGTCGACACCTTAAACAAACCGAAACCAACACATTTCACCGAAATTCCATTTCTGCCCATTTCCTTTTTTAAAACCAGAAAGATAATTGCTGAAAACAAAGCGCATCAGGTTTTATTCAAAAGTAGTGGAACTGGTGGCGAAAGAAGTCAGCATTTTGTTGCCGATACTTCTGTTTACGAGCAATCGTTTCTGCCAACATTTGAGAAATTTGCAGGAAAACTGGAAGACTTAATCATTTTTGCACTCCTTCCTTCTTATGTTGAACAAGGTGAATCGAGCTTGGTTTACATGGTAGACAAACTCATCAACGAAAGCAAGCATGAACTTTCGGGGTATTATCTGGAAAGTTTAGAGAGTTTGATTTCAGCTATTGAAAAAGCAAGAAGAACAGGAAGAAAGATTGTTTTGTTCGGTGTGAGTTATGCGCTTCTTGATCTGGCGGAATTGAATCCGGACCTTCATGACATTACCATTATTGAAACGGGCGGAATGAAAGGCAGAAGAAAGGAAATGAGTAAAACTGAATTGCACTCAACTTTAAACAAAGCATTCAAAACCGAATACATTTCCTCAGAATACGGGATGTGTGAATTACTTTCTCAGGCATATTCCGATAAGGACGAATTGTTTTCCTTTCCAGCTTGGATGAAATTCAGATTAAGAGAGGTGAACGATCCGCTGGAATACAGTGTCTCAGAAAATAAAACAGGAGTTGTTTCCATTATAGACTTAGCAAACATTTATAGTTGTTCCTTTATAGAAACTCAGGATCTGGGCAGGAATTACGATGGCAAACTCCGCTTGATGGGAAGAATGGATCATTCAGAGATGCGAGGATGTAACTTACTGGTGGAATGATTTAAACACCGAAAACCTATTGAATTTACCCACGCAGACAACGCAGATTCTTCATGGCTTTATGTTACTCTAAAAGGTGTCCGGTAGGCACCTTAATATCTGTGCATCTGTGGGAAAAGAGTTCAGTATACGTCTTTGTGATGAGAATTTTACAAATCTTTTTTTGGCAAAAGCATAGAGAATCACTATCTTTCGACAGTCTTTAATATTTATTATGAAAAAATACTACTTAGGTGCGATGGCACTAGTATGTGCTACGGTTGCATCTGCTCAAACAGCTGGATCAACAAAACCAGTACACAAAACATTAAACATTTCTGAAGTTTCGTCAAAAACGCAGATTGCTCACGAGAAAGCAATTCCTTTTTACACGAATGACTTTTCAACTCCAAGTGATTGGACTATGGCTAACGCTGGTACAGGTGGGGTTCCTCCTCACTCAGCTGGTTCATCAAACTGGATGATCACAACTAACGCAAGTGCTGCGCCGGTTGCGGCTTTAAACCCTGCTGCATTTTCATCTGTAGCTAACGGTTATGCAATCATCGATTCTGATGCTGCTGGTTCTGGTCAAACTCAAAATGCTACGATTGTTACTTCTGCGAACATTGATTGTTCAACACGTCCGAACGTTTCAATGAAGTTTCAACAAACAACTCGTCATTACAACGAAACATACTACGTTGTAGTTTCCGGTGATGGTGGTGCTACATGGACAGATTTTGAAGTAAACACTTCAATGGCAACGAATACGAACACTCCAAATCCTGGAATGGTTCAAATTAACATTTCATCTGTTGCTGCAAATCAACCAGACGTACGAATTGGTTTCCGTTATGTTGGAAACTACGATTGGTTCTGGGCAGTTGATGATATCGAAATTTTCGAAACTGAAGATTACGATTTAGCAATCAACGGAATGTACTGGGGTGCTACAGGAAACTGGGGTGTAAGACTTCCTTACTACCAAACACCACTTGCACAAATCGCTGACATTACTTTCGGTGGATCTGTACAAAACATCGGAGCATTAACTCAAAACGATTGTGTATTCAACGTTGCGATCCCTTCTGCTGCTTACATGTCTGCAAGTGCTGCAGGAATTTTGACTCCAAACCAAATTGATACTTTGGATGCTACAGCAGTATTCACTCCGGGTGCTACAGCTGCAACTTACGCTGTAACGGCAGGTATTACTTCAAGTGCTTTGGATGCAAGTCCAACTGACAATGCTTACACTGCTTTGTCTTTCGCTACAAACAACTATATCTACGCTCGTGATATGGGAACTGTATTGGCTGGTTCTTACAACCAAGGTGAAGGATACGAAATGGGGAACGTTTTTGATATCGTTACTGACGCAACTTTGAAAGCTGCTGACGTTTGGGTAGGTTCAACAACTGTTGCTGGTACTGAAGCTTACATTGCTCTTTACGACGTTACTGATGGTAACTTTACTTACGTTGATGGGACTGATCCAGCTGCAATTACAGTTGGAGCATTGAACACAATCTTGTTCAACTCTCCTATTCCATTAACTGCTGGTTCTTCTTATGTATTGGTTGCTGGTTCTTACGGTTCTGGTGGTGCTGATAACGACCTAGTTCTTGGATCTGCAGGTGTTTCTGAGCCTCAAACTACTTTCTTCTACGATGGAAATGGTGGTGATGTTTCTGCACAATGGTTCTACTCTACTTCAACGCCAATGGTTCGTATGAACTTTAACCCAACATTATCAGTTACAGATAACACGCTTGCTACTTCAATGAGCGTTTATCCTAACCCTGCTTCTGACAAAACTATCGTTTCTTTCGAAGCAAACGGAGCTGAGGCAGTAGTAGTTGTTACTGATCTTTCTGGTAAAGTAGTAAGTACAATGAATACTACAACTGGAACAGCTGAGATCAACACTTCGGCTTTCGCAGCTGGAATGTACAGCGTTACTGTTACTTCAAACAATTCTTCTGCTACAACTAAATTGGTTGTTCGCAAGTAAGTTTTAGATAAGTTACTTTTTAAGAAAAGGCCCCGAGGCGATGGTGACATCTGCTTTGGGGCTTTTTTGTTGAACCACATAGTCACATAGTGAAAACATAGGAACATAGTTTGTTATTGGAGAAACACATAACTCCGAATCTGAAATAGCGATTTAAAACTCCAATAACCAACCGGTATATAGAGGGTCCGTTTTCCGTTTCTATTGGGAAAAATTCAATTAATCTAACTCATCTCTCGAAAGAGAATTTATTTCTTCAAGATTATAGACAATGGATTTGTTTACAAAACTGTAAAATCATAAATTCGTGAATCGTGTGTTACCATTCACACGATTCACTTATTCCACTTTTATGAAGCAGCTCATTTTTATTATTCTTTTATCGTTCAACCCTCTATCTAGTTATAGTCAGCAATACTTTGTCGGTTTTAATACAAGTTACTTATTGGATGAACTTCCATCGCAGTGGTATGGAGGAATTAACACCGGCGTCTCCTTTAACAAATTCTCCGTTGGAGTCCAGTATCTTGAATTGCTCGAAGATAGAAATGAGAACATTCAACTACTTGGAATAACATTACGCGGTACGTTCAGACCAAAAGAAAAATTACTAAACGGATTCTTTCAAGCTGGTTTTGCATCACAAATAGCCTCATCAAAAACAGGTCGCCCAATCGATAACCTTTATTTTAATGGTTATTTTGGATCGAATGAAGATTTAATATTCAACAAAGAGAGCCTTCATCTTGACTTTACTCTTGGACTTTCTTTTCGCTACAGAAATTTTTCTATCTATACATCAACTGGATACGAATCGCGTCTATGGACAGGATATGAAGCAACAAATAAAAACAGGAGCTATAATGCCGATGGAACAGGTTTGATTATTCGTGCTGGCATTGAGTATTTCTTTGAGTTTGAAAATAAAAAGCAGTAAATTTTAAAGACCGATTCTAAAAAGATTCTATGTGAAAACACTATGCAACTATGTGTTTAAAATCTACTAAATTTGCCTCAAACAAACAATCATATGAAAGCATACGTTTTTCCAGGTCAGGGTGCTCAATTCTCAGGAATGGGTAAGGACCTTTACGAAGCATCTGATATCGCTAAGGAGATGTTTCACAAAGCAAACGAAATCTTAGGATTCAACATACAACAAATCATGTTCGAAGGAACAGACGAGGAGTTGAAGCAAACAAAAGTGACACAACCAGCTATCTTCTTACATTCCACTATTTTGGCGGCTTGTTTGGGAGATTCGTTTAAACCTGATATGGTTGCAGGACACTCATTGGGTGAAATTTCTTCTTTGGTAGCTAACGGAACGCTTTCTTTTGAGGATGGTTTACGCTTGGTTTCTAAACGTGCATTGGCTATGCAGGCAGCTTGTGAAGCAGTTCCTTCGACAATGGCTGCTATACTTGGTTTAGAGGATGAAGTAGTTGAAAAAGTATGTGCTGAGGTAAACGGTGTTGTTGTAGCAGCAAATTACAACTGTCCGGGACAATTAGTTATCTCGGGAAGTATTCCAGCAGTGGAAGAGGCATGTGCTAAATTGACCGAAGCTGGTGCAAAACGCGCATTGGTTCTTCCGGTTGGCGGAGCATTCCACTCACCTTTGATGGAGCCAGCACGTGAAGAATTGGCAAAAGCTATTGAATCTACAACCTTCAATACACCAAACTGTCCGGTTTACCAAAATACCAACGCAAAAGCGGTTACAAATCCGGAAGAAATTAAAGCAAACCTGATTGAGCAATTAACTGCCCCGGTTCGTTGGACACAAATCATGAACAACATGATTGCTGATGGCGCTTCTGAAGTAATTGAAGTGGGTCCAGGTAAAGTATTACAAGGATTATTCAAGAAAGTAGATAGAGCATTCCCTTGCTCAAGTGCTGAATTGACACAAAACGCATAAAGAATGTGGTGATCTTCTGTTTCCGAGGATCACCACATATTTAACATCAAATAATCAACTTATGAAAAACAACTTACTACTTGCCCTGGCGGCAGTTTGTCTTTTGGGATTTTCTTCTTGTAAGAAAGATGAACAGACAACTCCAAGTGGAAGCGGATCAGGTGTAGTTAATCCAAAGAAATTTTATTTAAAACTGGATGGACAGGAAATCACAACTGAATTTGGTTCATCACAACATACAAGCGGACTGATCATATTCGGAACTGCTGTTGGAACAAACACCTTTCAATTATCGATGTCTGACACGTTGACAACCGGAACATATCCTATTCAACTTGGTGGAGTTTTCAATGTAGCACATAGTGATGACAATTATGCAACAGGTGCCTATGTTGCTCTTTCTGGAAGTGTAACAATTGTTTCGCATAACACCGCACAACATAAAATTGCCGGCACGTTCAATTGCAATCTTCAAAAATCAGGAGCGCCAGGTAACAAAACAGTTACTGACGGAGAGTTTAATATAACTTATCCTTGAAACGTAAAGTGTAAAGACGCGATCGGTCACTGAGCGTGGTCGAAGTGCATCGCGTCTTTACAATATAAAATAAAAAAGGAGCTCAATGAGCTCCTTTTTAGTATCAAAACGTTTCGAATCTTACAATCCGAAAGTTGCTTTTACCTGATCTACGAAATCCAATTTCTCCCAAGTAAACAATTCGATTTCTTTAACCAATTGTGTTCCATCAGGAGCAGTAAACGTTTTCTTAACTACTTCATTCTTACGTCCCATGTGACCGTAAGCAGCAGTTTCAGAATACATTGGATTTCTCAATTTCAAACGTTGCTCAATTGCGTAAGGACGTAAGTCGAAGATCTCCTCACATTTCTTAGCGATTTCTCCGTCAGTCAATCCAACTTTAGAAGTTCCGTAAGTGTTTACGAATAAACCACATGGCTTAGCGACACCAATTGCGTAAGAAACTTGTACAAGTACCTCATCACACAAACCAGCAGCAACTAAGTTCTTCGCGATGTGACGCGTTGCATATGCTGCAGAACGGTCAACTTTTGAAGGATCTTTTCCAGAGAAAGCACCACCTCCGTGAGCTCCTTTTCCACCATAAGTATCAACAATAATCTTACGACCTGTCAATCCTGTATCTCCGTGAGGACCACCAATCACAAATTTCCCTGTTGGGTTAATGTGGTAAGTGATCTGGTCTGTAAACAACGGACGTAATTCTGGTTTCAATTTCGCGATAACACGAGGAATAACGATATTGATAATATCATCATTGATTTTCTTCAACATTTCTGCTTCAGGAGCAAAATCATCATGTTGTGTAGAAACTACAATTGAATCGATACGTTGAGGAACATTGTCATCAGAATACTCAATAGTGACTTGCGACTTTGCATCCGGACGTAAGTAACCAATCAAATGTGGCTCTTTATTACGGATCAAAGAAAGTTCCTGAAGAATCTTGTGTGCAAGATCCAATGCCAATGGCATATAGTTATCAGTTTCGCGAGTTGCGTAACCAAACATCATTCCCTGGTCACCAGCACCCTGAGCATTTGCTTTTGCTTCAAAATCATCATTTGAAACTACGCGGTCAACACCTTGATTAATATCAGAACTTTGATCGTGAATTGCAGAAAGAATACCACAAGAATTCGCTTCAAACATGTATTCAGACTTGGTATAACCAATTCTTGCAATTACTTCTCTAGCGATCGATTGAACATCCAAATAAGTGTTTGTCTTAACCTCACCAGCCAAAACAACTTGTCCAGTTGTAACCAAAGTTTCACAAGCTACTTTCGACGTAGGGTCGAATGCCATGAAATGGTCAATTAACGCATCAGAAATTTGATCCGCAACTTTATCTGGGTGTCCTTCAGAAACTGATTCTGACGTAAACAAATATGACATAGTCCTTTAAAATTGATTTATTAGGTCGCGAAATTAATGAAATAACCCGAGTTCAGTGTAAGATTTTTATCAGAAAACATAAAAATTGCGTTTTACAATGGAATCCTAAAAAATCACTCCGGATAAAAATTTCACATTGGTCTTTTTTATTAATTTCAGAACCAACAAAAAGTGCGTTTTGATAACTGAAAACAGACTTTTGTTCATTCAAAACCAGTAAATTGCCTTAGCTGTGAAATTTTCATTTATCTTGACATCATGCACTTACGGTACTTTACGCTGACATTACTGATGCTTATTGCTTCAACTTCCTTTGCTCAAAAAGAGAAGTACGTGATCGTTTATGGCAAAGATGTACCCAACAGCGGTTATCCCGCAAAAGGGAAAATCGAAGAAGGCAAAATGATTGACGATAAGAAAGAAGGTTTTTGGATCAAATATCATAAAGACGGGAAAACACCAAAGATCAAAGGCGAATACGTTAACAACACCCCTTCCGGAAAATATTGGAAATACCACGAAAACGGAAAACTAAAGGAGTACGGAACTTTCGTAAAAAACCAAAATCAGGATTCATTGAAACGCTATTATGAAGATGGAACCTTAGAATACGAGGTTTTCTACAACGAGAATGGTAAAGAATCCGGTAAAGTGAAATACTTCTTCTCCAACGGAAAAGTTGAATTTGAATATGTGGCAGTAAATGGAGTTCCAGTTGGTGAAGCCAAACGCTTCTTTTCAAATGGAGACTTAAAAGAGGTTATCATTTACGATGACAAGGGAACCGTCATAAAAGTGGAACATTCCCACCCCATGCTCGAAAACGGTTCAGAGTAAGATCACATAACCTGAATCAACTTGAAACCCTTTTTACATATCACTTTTCTTTTCCTCAGTTTGACAGCTTTTTGTCAGACCGACACCTTGAACTTCACTGACTCATTGGGTAGAAAACAAGGCCATTGGATTTTCTATGGTAAAGACATGCCCGATTCTGGAGTTCCCGCTGACGGCAAAGTGCAGGAAGGAAATTACATAAACGATAAAAAGGAAGGTTTCTGGATTAAGTACCATGATGACGGGAAAACTCCGAAAATGAAGGGAGAATACGCGAATAATCGTCCTGTTGGAACGTATACCAGAGTTGGTTATTGGGGAAGTATTAAAGAAATTGGCACTTTCGAGAAAAACAAGTATTCTGATTCCCTTAAGCGTTTTTACGACAACGGAAAATTGGAATACGAAGCCTGGTACAACGAAGACGGAAAAGAACAAGGAAGAGTAAATTTCTATTATGAATCTGGACAGCTAGAACTTACATACATTGCTAACAACGGTGTGCCTACCGAAAGTCAAAGCTTTGACAAAGAGGGAAATTCCACAACTGGACGCAAACATGTTCATTGTGATCCGATAAAAGAACCTATTGTCTATGCTACGGACTCTAAACCCTTCCCAGGTTGTGTTGATCGCGTAGATCCTCAAATTTCTTCCGGCGCACCAACTTACCCGCCTATAATTACAGAAGATCCAAACACCAGAGAAGTTCCATTCAAAAAGGAAGGCTACAACAAAGTGTATAACGAGGACAATGAAATTTGGCTGGATGGAAAGTTTGTAAATGGTCAGCTTTATGATGGTAAAAATTACGTTTACGATAGAGATGGAATTCTGCTGAAAGTACGCGTTTTCAAAAAAGGAATTTATTT
>CAMLET010000091.1 GCA_946479125.1 uncultured Flavobacteriales bacterium | reverse complement strand
AATACGGAATTTGGATCTAAACCAGAAAATAAAAGTGAAACACTTTCGGGATAACAATAATGATAATCCAAATAATTTGGACCACCCTGATTTACATTTACACCATGATCATCGGTCAATAAAGGTAGAGTAGGTGTTGGTTCCAGAATTCCATGAATGGTATCCAAATCAAATTCACAATCGTCAATGCGTTCAACTCTTACCCAGTAATCACCGGTTGCTGAAATGGTGTTGAAAGCATTCGTTGTTCCGTCGTACCACAAATGATCATAAGAAGGACCATAATGATAGTATGTCAGAGGATCATAATTCAATTCCGCTGTCATACAGAAATGAACAGTATCGTTTACAAGTGTCACATAATCAGGAATTTGATTGGCGCTTAAATGACCAACCAAACTGTCATTAGCTGGCGGCATAAAGAAATTGTACGCGCCGTAAGTTGAATTCACGTGTGTTTCCAGAAATGAATTCTTGCTTTGATCACCAACCAGGTACAAATGGAAAGGTTCTGAACCGTAAAAAGGGTTGAAAGTATAATTGTTTCCACCAATAACAGGAGCTGTTCCACCTTGAAAGTTCAGATCTTGCGAATAACTTCCTGCAATAAAAGGTTTGTTGTTCTGGTAGGCCGAAATTCCTTTTCCTTCGTCGTCCATTTTACCACCAAACTGTTTCACATAGCTACGTGAACCGTTATTTTCAACCCTGATGAGGTAAGGATCTTTGTAACCTACAGAACTGAACAAATATTCAGTTGTGTCCTGAAGTTGTGACAGATCACATTTGAAATGTCCTGTAATGTAAATGCCATTTCCGGGATCAATGGCTAGTGAACGCGCAGAAATTTCATTGTCGGAACCTAATGTGTTGTTCCAAATATGCTGACCATTTGCATTCGTCTTTACCCAGAAAATTTGTTTATCGTAAGGATTTTGAATATTGACAATTGCGCTTTGGTTGACATAAGTCATGTTTCCAAGGAAGTCTCCAATTACAATTGATTCGTTGTCCTGATTGATCTCTACCTCGTAAGGAACAACCATTCCGGCTTTAAAGAGATTGAAGAATTGAAATTGTCCGGCTGAATTTATCTTCGCCAGATAACCAATATTGAAACCATTGTTCGTAATTGTATTTCCCGCAAAAACAAGCGTATCAGAAAATTGACCAGTCAGGAAAACGTTGTTTGCAAAATCTACGTCAACCGAAAGTCCTCTATCGTCATAATCTGCAGTTCCTGTAACCGTCCAAAGTGGATTTCCGGAACTATCGTATTTCAAAACAAAAATATCGAAACTTGGATTTCCTGTATTGGGATTTGGTGTACTGACTAAGCTAGAACTTCCAATGGTTGAATTTCCTTGGTACTCTCCGGTAATAATAACATTGTTATTGTTGTCAACAACTAACTTATACCCATTTTCAATTCCTGAACCACCTTCTTTTCTTGCCCAGAGCACATTTCCCGCAGGGTCCATCTTCACAATGAAAATGTCTTTAGAATTGGAGTTTGAAGTCAAAGTTGTACTTCCAAAAGTCACTGTTCCAAAGAAAGAACCACAAACAACAATATTTTGATCGGGACCAATAGAAACATCCACAGCTCTGTCGTCCTGTGAACCTCCAAATTGTGTAATCCAAAGAACATCACCATTAGTTCCATATTTGGCTACGTATGCATCGTTACTTCCATTGGTTCCGTTAAAACCGTTCATCGTTCCAAAAGAAGTTTGTCCGGAAAAATAACCGGTAACATAACTTTGTCCGCTAAAATTGGTCTCTAAATCGGTTGCTTCGTTAATGGTTTGACTAAAGGTATTTGCTCCCCAGCCTTGCGCGAAAGAATGATTGGTAAACAGGAAAGAAAGGAACAAGAAATAGCCGACCACATTTCGAAACGTAGTACAACGGTTATTGAAAGACAGTTTTCGTAATGTCAAAGCAAAGTTCAGTTTTGTCCTTTTCCCTAAAAGTAAGGAGAATTCAAAAAAACAAACGTGCAAATGAACATTCGAGTTGCTTATGTGTTTAAAATCCACGAATCTCAAACAAATTGTAAGGAAAAAACGTGTTTTGTTGACTTTACAACTTAACTGAAGATGGCTTTATATTCGTCGAGACATTTTGCGCCGTACTTCTTTTTCAGGTAATCTTTCATCACCTTGTTGTAACCTGTTATGTCTTCACCTTCAGGATTATAAAAGATGCAACAGCCAACATAGTCGAAATTAACCTTGTACTTTTTCTTGAACGCAACAGACCTTTTTTCGTTTTCTTTAGGAAAGCCTTGAAATCCACCTCTAATGACGATTTCAACCACACCTTGCTCAATCATTTTTTTAGCATTCTCAACTGTATATGGACATGGAATATCAACAAAAGCAATGGTTGTAGAATTGGTGTCTGATTGGGATGAGCTTATCAGAACCTGATGAATAATAGGTTTTACGGGGTTCAGTTCAGGTGTTTTCGGCCTCACAGTATCCTTTTTAAAAACATAAAGCGAATCGAATTTCACATCGTTCTCCTGAGCGAAAATGAAACCTGAAAAACAACAGAATAAAAGTACAAGAAGGTGATTTTTCATGGCATAATCAACAGTAAAGCGAATGTATAATATTTGCCATCAATTCACAAATGATTCTAATAGATATGGATTGTATCTTCATGTGAAGGATATGTCTGCCGAATAGGCATGGTAGACTATTAAAGAGCGTCTGTTAAGCGCTCCAAATTTGCGTCTTTGTGGGAAGAAAAACATCCGCCTAGGCGGATGCGTTATCATGACTTACGAAAATGGGGATTATCGTATCAATGTCAAGAATCCCTGTCTTCGATTTTCAGCATGCGCTTTTCCTTCCGGGTAATAAACATAGAAATAGACACCCGGATTTAGATTTTCACCATCAAAATCGTTGATATATGGACCTGCTTCAAAGATCTTATTTCCATATCTGTTGAATAGAACCAGCTCATTATTCTGTTGAGAAAGTGCATCGTCTATAAAGAAGTAATCGTTCGTTCCATCACCATTTGCTGTAATGAAATTTGGAATGGCATCATCACAATTAACGGTTTCAACCACCAGCGTATCAAAGGTTAAACAACCTTGGGGCGTTGTTACGTTCAGGATAAGGTCCTGATTACTCAGAATAGGCAAATCCGTTGTGTTTCCAAAAGTTGACCACGTATACGTATTTGTATCGTTGGGGAAATAAAAGGTGAATACATCATTAATGCAATAGATAGAATCCGGTAGAATATCAATGTTTGGAATCAGATATTCAGGTATGTAAACCGAATCTGTGTAATGACAACCTAAATTATCCCACAATTCAACGTAGAACATTCCAGAGTGAACAGCATCTATTGCAAATGAAATGATTGTTGTATCGAATGTTCCAAACGGGGTTGTCCAAATCAAACTATCAGCATTTGTTTGAATTACAATTGATCCGGAATCTCCGGTACAGAAATTACTGAAATCGACCTCAATATTACTGCTGAAATTTGGTGTAATTACCAGAATGGTATCAGTGTTTGAAATACATCCGTTAGTATCAATTCCGTAAACTGTAATTGGACCATAGGTTAAATTCCCCGTGATAGTCAATTCATCGTCAACTACTGTTCCCTGATAACTGTTCCAAACTATTGAATCGAGATTGCTGTTTGTTAAACTCAGGATTTCTGTATCGTAAAAGCAGAGCGAAATACTGTCGTTTACCAATGCGATTTGTGGTTGAGGCAAAACTGTTACGCTGTCTGAAATAGTAGTAGCATAACAATCGTTCGAAATTTGAACAGTTATAATAGGGTTGTTATTTAATGTGCTAAATGGAATTTGAATTGAATTACCTGTTCCGAGAAGATTTTGACCAGAATACCAGCTGGTATTCTCAGTTGTAGTATTTACAGTGAATAAACCATTTTCATTCTGACATAGAAGGGAATCGCCAAAGATTTCATAATTACCAAGTGAATCTGCAATTGAAACGTTTACGGTTCCATATGCAAGTGGACATTCTACCGACTGATACGCGACAATGAATGAGGTATCCTGAACAACATTTGTCAAATGAAATTCATTGTTTGTAACAATCAGGGAAGTATCAGAAGAATTGTACCAATTCAGGGTGAAAGTTGAATTGTCTTCAAGAAGAACATTGGTTCCCGCACAAACTGTCACCGATTCGATATCAGGAATAACAGATTCTGCTACCTGAGAAATATGAATTGTGTTAGTGTTAGTTGTACAACCGTATTCATTGGTTACAATTGCCCAATACACTCCAGCTTCATAAACAGGATAAGCTCCGCCAGTTAATTGACCATCATTCCATTCGTACATCAGGTTATTCGGATTTCCAAGGATCAATACAGTATCTCCAAAACATAGAACGGAATCAACAGCTGAAATGGAAGCAGAGAAGGTGGCGTCGATGATTTCAATGGTGTCAGAAATGGTTATTCCACATTGACTGATTTCTACACTGTAAATTCCGGCTGTGTTGACGGTGATTGAGCTTCCTGTAGTTCCGGTAGGTGTCCAAACAAAGTTGGGTGTTCCGGCATAAGCTACTTGTATGGTTACAGATTCGCCTTCACAAAGAAATTCATCTGGCATAATGGTAATGCTTGGTGTTGTATATTCTCTCAATTCGAATGGAGGAGTGGTTAAATGACAATCTTCGTCATCCACAACGTGGCAATAGTAAAATCCTAAATCGGCACCGTAACAACTTATTGAATCGGATAAACTGTCACCTTCGGGACCAATCCATTGATATGATTGATACGAATTTTGTAGTGATAGTAGCAAGGAATCGTATGGACAAATAATCGCATCCAACGCACTTGAAATAATATTCGGTGCTGTTTTCAGAGTGATGTGATACATAGTTGATTCAGGATTCCCACAACCTGTAACGGTATCAATAACAGTTCCGGAGTAATAATAATTACCGGCTGCATTTACTTCAATACTATCATTCAGGTTATTCCAAATAATTCCAGGACCAGTCCAGTGAAAATTAGGATGCGGGTTATTTACAACAAGGAAGACTGAACCATTGGGGCAGAGCATATTATCACCTGAAATGGATCCCGACCAACTCGGTAATGGGTTTACAGTGATATAAAATTGGTGTGTTACATGATATTGAGTGGTATCAATTCCACATAAGTTATCGAAACCAGTAGAAAAGTAGAGGTCTACGGTGTACCATCCCGTACTTCCTGGACTGAAATAAGTATGTACGTGATCAACATTATTAAAATTTAGATACTGAGCCCCATTAATGAACCACTCTACATTTGTGACTGGTGATTGAATGCCCGGAGAATAGGTTCCTGAAGGATTTGTAATAAGATCTATTCCGTTGAAATTTACATAATGATTAGCGCAGATGGTTATCGAATCTCCTGTCGGACAAGGTGTGTCCATAACTATGTAAGGAGAAACAGAATCATTTGGTGCTACGTAATCTAAGTTGAAGTGAAATTCACCTTCAGCATGGCAGTATTCGTTGTCGACAATAACCTCGTACCAGCCTTCATTTTGAATGGTAAATGGTCCAACTCCACTTAAATCCGGACCGTTTGGAACCGTCGTCAGTAATGTGGTGCCTGAAGCTAAATTCGAATAAGTAATTTCTACACTTTCCGGAGAACAGTAATGATAGTTGTTATAATGAGGACCAGGATTGAGTACATTCACATTATGATCATCGGACAATAATGGTAAGACCGGAATAGGTTCAGAAATAGCATAAACACTGTCAATATCAAATTCACATTCGTCTGAACGAGTTGCAGTAACGGAATAATTTCCAGTTGCAGTAATAACAAGTTTATTTCCAATCACTCCGGTATTCCAAACGTATTCATAACTTGGACCGTAATGCGCATAGGTTAAAGGATCATAGCGTAATGAATCTTTCGTGCAAAAGTGTATGGTGTCGTTTACCAGATTTGGAGCCCAATTGTACTGAACAATTTCGCCAATTAAACTATCGTTAGCCGGCGGAACGAAATAATTCAAGGTTTGGTAGTTGGAATTGATGTGATTGATCAGGAATGAGTTTCTGGTATCATCACCAAGCATATACATATGATCGGCTTCATTGAAACCAGCGTAATGGAGTGAATAGTTGTTATTCGCGGTTTGCACAAAATCAGGTGTTGGCGCGAAATTCAGGTCTTTGGTAAAGCTTCCGCAAATGAAAGGTTTGTCATTGCTTTGAATCGCTATTCCGGTTCCTTCATCGTCCTTTTTACCACCAAAATGCTTGATGTATTCATACTGCCCAGAATTATTGATCTTCAACAAATAAGCATCTTTGAACCCAACAGAATTGAAAGTAGCGTGAGACGTATCTTGAATTTGAGATAAATCACATTTAAAGAAACCCGTTACAAAAATGTCTTTGTGTAAATCTATAGAAACTGATCTTGCGGAAATATCGTTGTTCGAACCTAAAGTATGATTCCAGGTGTAGTTTCCATTGTTTCCCGTTTTTAGAACAAAGATTTGTTTCTCGTAAACATTTTGGATCGGGTGCATTCCAGTGGCATCATAGTAATTCATATTTCCAAGAAAATCACCCGTAACTATAATGTCATTATCTGTATTCACTTCCAGATCATAAGGAACGACCATTCCAGCTTTCATTTGATTGAAAAACTGCAGTTGTCCTGATGGATTCAGTTTTGATAGAAACCCGATGTTATAACCTTGATTGTTGTAAGTATTGCCTGCAAACAAAAGTGTTTTGGAAAACTGTCCGGTGAAAAGAACGTTATTTTGATTGTCGACAGCAACGGCTAATCCACGGTCTTCATATTCGGCAGCTCCGTTCAAACTCCAAAGTGGGTTTCCTGAAACATCATATTTTGAAATGAAAAAATCGAAAGAGCGAAGATTGGTGTTGGGATCTATCATACTCGTAAACGAATTGTTCCCAATCGTTGCTGTACCTTGAAATTGTCCGGTTAAGATCACATTGTTCTGATGATCGACGGTAATTCCATAAGCGTTTTCGGCCATGTTTCCACCTTCGCTTCTTGCCCAAAGAACATTTCCGTCCGGATCTAATTTTACAATGAAAATATCTTTCGAATTTCCAACAGAAGTTAGGGTAGTGGAACCAAAAGTGACGGTTCCGAAGAATTGTCCGGTAACCACAATGTTTTGGTCAGGACCAATAGCCAGATCAATTGCTCGGTCGGAGTAGTTTCCACCAAAGATTTTTTTCCAAAGAAGTGAACCTGTTGTTGCGTATTTCGCAATGTAAATGTCACCGTTTCCGGCAGCACTTGGTACAACATTCGCCGTGTTAAAAGCTGTTTCTCCAGTAATGTATCCTGCGATATAGGATTCTTCGTTGGCATTCAATTCAACATCGTTTGCTTCATTAGTGAATTGACTAAAAGTATTTGCTCCCCATTGTTGTGCGAACGCTCCAAAAGAGAAAAGAAACGACAGTAATAGTAGTATTGATTTTAGTGTGTTCATGCTTTTGGCTTTCTGAACAACTAAATACCGTGTATGCCAAAAGGTTGGAAAAATGAATTGAAATCGCTGTCACAACTAAAATTTGTACTTTCAATTTTCATACTGCTTGCTTATGCGCTTGTTTTTACTTGGATTTTTGTTGATTGCTGTTGTTGAATCAGTCAATTCGCAAGTTACATTTACTGATTCCAATCTTCCAATTGTGGTTATTCATACCATCGCCGGAGAAATGATCAACGATGACACAAGAGTCGTTTGTAATATGGGCGTAATTGATAATGGTGTGGGAGTTCGAAATTATCTGACGGATGCATTCAATAATTACGATGGTAAAATTTCTATTGAGATACGAGGATCGACTTCGCAGCAATATCCTAAAAAGAGTTATGGCTTTGAAACACAAACTATACTTGGAGCGAACAATAACGTTTCACTTTTAGGTTTGCCAATTGAAAATGATTGGATTCTGTACGGGCCTTACCCGGATAAAACCTTGATTCGGGATGCGCTTACTTACCAACTTTCGAGGGATTTTGGTCATTATTCTTCAGGCTATAAATATTGCGAATTGTTGATCGATGAAGAATATCTGGGTGTATACATTTTGTTGGAACGCGTTAAAAGAGATAACGAAAGGGTCGATATTGCCCGATTAGATGCAGATGATCTTGCGGGAGATTCGCTTACCGGAGGTTATATTGTGAAAATCGATAAACTTACCGGAGAAGTTGGGTATTCCTGGACCTCACATTACAACAACGAGGTTATCATGCAGTTTCATGATCCTGAGTTTGATGAGCTGGATCCAATTCAAGCCAACTACATGGAGAATTTTATTGGTGAGTTTGAAGATGCGGTTTGGGGGCCACAATTCGAAGACCAATTACTTGGATATCCGGCGTTCATTGAAACAGAATCCTTTTACGACTTTTTCATCCTGCAGGAGTTGGGTAGGACGGTTGATGGCTATAGATCGAGTTCGTTCATGCATAAGGACAAAACCAACGGGGCTTGGAATGGTCGTTTAGTTGCAGGACCAATGTGGGACTTCAACTTGTCGTACGGAAATGCAGATTACTGCGATGCTAATCTGACAACAGGCTGGCAGTATAATTTTGATGAGGTTTGTGATTTCACTTCCGCAATCCCCTTTTGGTGGGAAAAACTGCTACAGTCGGCGAGTTATGCAAATGGTTTAAAATGTCGTTGGGAAGAATTGAGGCTGGGAGCATTGCATACGGATAGTGTGAATCATTTTATAGATTCAATGGCGAATTATTTAACAGAGTCAAGAATCCGGAATTTTGAGAAATGGCCTATTATTGGTGAATATGTGAATTGGAATGCCTTTGTTGGTGCTACATACGAAGAAGATCTTTCTTATCTGAAAAACTACATTCAACAACGATCTGTTTGGATGGATAATAACCTTCCGGGAACATGTGATCTATCTACATCAGAAACTGCGTTTACTCCTCAATACCATAAAATTTGGCCCAATCCGGTCATAGAAGATGCTTACATTGGTTACACACTTTTTGAAGGTCAAAATGTTGATTTTGAGCTAATGGATGTAAGCGGCAGAATTGTTTTTAAGGAGAATTTCGGCTTTCAAAGTACGGGTGAACACGCCAGTTTACTCGAATTGTCTGCTTTGGAAAATGGAAATTATATATATACTCTAAAAGGAAATGACCAGCAATTGTTTACTGGAAAAATTGTTGTGAGATAAAACTGACTTGAGAATCAATGTTTATTAGTCACCAATCAATAGCGCCTATGTGCAACTATTCTTGGTCGGTATGAGTCAGTCATAACTCATAACTCATAACTCATAACTCATAACTCATCTACATTCCCTTTTTCAGAAAATCACTGAAAGAGATCGGAAGAGCGTCGTGTAGGGAAAGAGTGTAGATCTCGGTGGTC
>CAMLET010000090.1 GCA_946479125.1 uncultured Flavobacteriales bacterium | reverse complement strand
GAGACAAGGCTCTAACCTGCGTTTTTGTTAAATCCGCAATCGGACTTAGATCTACACCGCCATCGCCGTACTTGGTATAAAAACCAACTCCAAAATCCTCGATCTTATTTCCGGTTCCGGCAACAAGACAAGATAATGGCTGCGCAATCGCATACAAGGTTGTCATTCGTAAACGCGCACGTGTATTCGCCATTGCCAAAAAATGATCGGCTGAAATAGTCGGCAGCGCTTTGGTAAGCGCATCAAATGTTACCGATAATTCTACATTAACCGATTTTACATTTGAAAAATTCTCAGTTAACCATTGAATATGCAGTTCTGCCCTGTTTAGTTCAGCTGACTTTTGATGAATCGGCAAAGAAACAACTGTTACTTCTAAACCTGTCAAAGCGCATAATGTTGATGTTAGAGCAGAATCTACTCCACCAGAAATACCTATAACAAACCCTTTAGCTCTTGCATTTTGAGCATAAGTTGTCATCCAATCTACGATGTGTGATACTACCTTAACTTCATTCATAACCTTCAATGTCCTAAAACTAAAAAAGGAAACATAGAAATGTGAATCCTTATAGCTTTTTTAACCTTTTTAAGAAAAAAAAACTGCCAGTTTTCACTGGCAGTCCTCCATATTTTTATTCAAGCTTAGAACAAGATCCCTACTTTCAGAAGGATTTGTTTTTGCTTAGCACTTAGCGTTGTATAGTCTGGTTGTCCACCTGCATATTGGAACAACGTCATATCTCTTTCTCTGTCGTCACCTGTAACAGCTTCACCGTAGTGAACTGGTGTGAATCCGTAGTAGAATCCAACCTCAGCATAAAGTGAAGTACTTCCAGTGAAATTCCACTCAGCACCTCCAGCGATACCGATTGTCGAACGCATAAAGAACATATCTCCTTTTGCTTTCATTTCATCGTTTTTTTGAGAAGTTTGAGTTCCGCCCAAAGTATCTCCAGCCAAGTTAAATCCTTTATCGAAAATAGTGTTACCCAACAAGAAAGAAGTGCGGGCTCCAAACTTACCGTAGTATCTGAAATCTCCAAGAGCATTTGTTCTGAACAATAACATTGTAGGAATAGATCCGTAAATTGCTTTTTGCTTACGCTCAGTTACACGGTACAAAACAGAACCTGTTTGTTCATCTTGTTTTTTCAAGATATCCGTATCAATGTAACGATAGTAAAGATCATTGTTCATCGAGTACTTGAACGATTCGAAATCGAACTCTAAACCTGTTGCCAAACCGATATTTGGTGTAAAAGGGAAGTTAAGTACTAAACCAATAGAGTTTACTGCACCAACACCATCTCTAGCGATAGTTTTTGTTCCTGGCTTGTTAAAGTTCATTCCTGTTTGGTAGGTAATTCCTGCCTGAACTTTTGTTTCTGCATCTTGAGCCATAACTGAAGTTCCAGCGCTCAGTAACAAAACAGTACAAAGTAATTTTTTCATAGTGTCGTCTAAATTATTGCACAAATATAATTGCTTTCGATAAAATTAAAGCAGAAACTGTGTGCTGAAAATTAAAAAGTTGTGACTTTTATCAACGTTCTCAATTGTATTCAAACTAACATCAGTAATTTTAAACTGATTTAGTTCAAAAAACAGGAATTCAAAATTGATGATCCAATTTAACTTTGACATTTATAACATGAAAAAATACGCTCTTTTTATACTAATTGGTGGATTCTTGACAAGCTGCGGATCTGATCCTTTAGATATTGATGCTTCAGATGTAAAGTTGGAGGTAGAATACACGAATTTAGACTCAACATTGTTTTACTCAAAAAATCGCTTAACTGATTTGGGTAAGGTGGACGACAAATACAACAATATTATTCAGTATCAGTTGTATTACTGTTTTAATGCTGGTGGAAATCCGGGAATGGATCCAAGTGAGGTGATGGATAATTTTTACAAGGAAGATTACGTAAAACGACTTGAAAAACGCATTCATCAGAAGTTCCCCAACCTATCAAAAAATCATGCTGACATTGTAAACGGTTTCAAAAATCTGAAATTTCACTTTCCGAATAGTAAATTCCCTCAAGGTATTTTTTATACCAATAGTTATTTCTCATCAAGTGCATATTGCACGGAAAACGCGCTTTGCATGGGGCTTGAACGTTACTTGGGAGGAAAAACAGACGTTATTAAGGAATTACCAAGCGATAACTTTTATGCTTACATCAAAGAAGCAATGGACCCGATCTATTTGGAGCGCGATGCCGTTACTGCCTGGGTTCTAACCCATATGACAGAAGAAAAAGAAGATGCTTACCTTATTGAAGCCATGGTGAAATGGGGAAAAGTGCTCTATTTAACCGAGGCAGCATTTCCTGAAAAAGGGGAAGAAATTATTCTTCGTCAAAGTAAAAAGAACTACGAGTGGGATCTGAAAAACGAACGCGCGTTTTGGGATTATCTGGTAAAGAACAAGTTACTGTATTCTAAGGAAGAAAAAGTAAAGCAAAACATGCTGCATGAAGCTCCGTTCACATCAGGATTACCAGATGGAGAAAAAACACCCGACAGGCTGGGACAGTTCATCGGATGGAGAATTATTCATAGCTACATGGAACAATATGATGTAACTTTGGAGGAATTATTAAAAACACCGTACACAAAATTGATTCAGGAATACGAGATCAACGAATAACGCCAGAAACAGACCTCACGGACGCTGCGGCATTATCAATTGATAGAAAACACAAGAATAAAAATGGAAGAAGTAGTAGTAAAAAAGTCAACTATATCTATTGAAGTTGGATTAAACGAAAATAACCTGCCACTAGCAATGAACTGGTCGGCAAGTGATGGAGCTGTAAGCAACTCACCAGCACAAGCAATGTTTCTTTCGTTCTGGAATCCGGACGAAAAAAACACCATGAAAATTGACCTTTGGACAAAAGAAATGAGTGTGGAAGAAATGAAACAATTCTTTCACCAAACGTTGCTTACTATGGCGGATACGTTTGAGAAAGCAACAGGTGAAAATCTAATCACAGAAGATTTAAGAGATTACTGTCACCACTTTGCTGAGAAGATGGAGATTTTACCAGAATAATTAAAAACCTCTATAAACAAGTAGGGGCAGGTCGCGACCTGCCCCTACTTTTATCACCAAAAAATCCTACTTAATCAAAGTCATTTCATCTACCAAGTGCTTTGCACCACAGTAAACATCCATCACCCACATTACATAACGAATATCAACCACGATGTTTCTACAACGTTTCGGATCGAAATAATAATCGCTCATCGTACTTTCCCACGAACGGTCAAAGTTCAATCCCATCAGGTTTCCGTTTGCATCCAAAACCGGTGAACCAGAATTACCTCCGGTAGTGTGATTTGATCCTGTGAAACACACCCACAATTCGCCATTCTGACCATAATTGCCATAATTCTTCTGTTGGTACAATTCAACCATTCTTGGCTGCAGCTCAAAATCAGGATTTCCAGTATTGAATTTGTCAATCATTCCTTTTAACGTAGTATGCTCTGTGTAAGCCATTCCATCAACAGGTGCTGAACCTTCCAAATTTCCGTAAGTCAAGCGTAGCGTTGAATTCGCGTCCGACCATTGTTTTTCATCCGAGAACATCACTTTTTTACCTTCAACGAACATTTTCAGATAAGCATTCATTTGTTCGTCGTATTCAATCGCAGTTGGATTGATCTCATCAATCATTGTACTCCAAAGCGTTTTGAAGACAACAAATCCGGGATCCTTGCGCAATTTTGCAAGCGACTTCTTATTGAATTTCTTCAGGAAAGCTTCCATTTTCGCCTGATCAACGAAAATACTCTTCGTGTAAATCGTTGAAGAAAGTTTCGGATTCGATAAACCTTCATATGTGAATTTCGCACTTACATATGAGCTGAATTCCTTTGTCAAAACATCAAAAATCTTTTGATCCACTTTTGCATCGTAATCTTTATAGAAGCCTGGCAAGCCTTTCAACAACTTGTCCACTCTACCTTGAAGTGAACTGTCTTCTTGGTATTTATCGAAGTTTCTCTCAATATCTTCCATTGTCCTTGTCAGCTTGTAAAACTCTGGCCCAACAAACAAATATTCATAGAACAAGGTATAATGGAATTCGTAATCACTTTTTTCAGCAACCAGTTTATTCATATTTGAAACCAATCCAACATATTTGTTCCAATCACCATTAGATGCCGCGCGTTTCTCATATTCGGCTTCAAAAATGGTTTTCAGATCAACAGCTCCAAGTTGTTTCAATCCGTCTATCTGACCAATATTCTTCTTCCAGGCATTTGCAATACGCGCTTGTTTTGCCATGTATTGAATGCGTGTTTTATCAGAAGCTTTCATTGCATCGTCAATAACTGCCAACGATTTTGTTCTCATTGAAATCTCCATTGGACGTTGTTTTTCAACGATGTAACGCAGGTTTCCTGAACTCAAATGTTGTTCTGTCAACCCCGGAAAACCATAAACCATTGTAAAATCACCCGCTTTTCTATCGTTGAACGCAATTTTTAAAAACTGAATTGGTTCATAAGGTTTATTGTTCACGTTGTATTCAGCAGGTTTATTTCCAGCTCCGGCATAAATTCTGAAAACGGTAAAATCACCGGTATGACGCGGCCAAACCCAGTTATCCGTATCACCACCAAACTTTCCGATTGAACTTGGAGGCGCTCCAACCAATCGAACATCGCTAAACACTTCTTTCACCATCAGGTAATAATCGTTTCCGTAGTCGAATGCTTTAATCTCAGCTTTGTAATGTGTTCCTTTAACTGCTTCGTCGATCAATTTCTTCATATTGCGATTCATCACTTCCGTAATTTTCGCTTGATTCGATAAACCTTCAGTTCCAAACAGCATCATTTCCGTAACGTTTTCAATACGAACAATTCGCGTTGCTGTTAATCCCGGATTCGCAAGTTCTTCACTGTAAGATTTTGCCCAAAAACCATTTTTCAAATAGTCCTTAGCTTCAGACGAGTGTGACTGAACCTGAGACAATCCACAATGGTGATTTGTTAGGATAAGCCCCTGACCAGAAACCAATTCAGCTGTACATCCGCCGCCAAAATGCATAATTGCATCTTTCAAAGAAGAACCATTTACGTTGTAAATATCTGCGGCAGTTAATTTCATTCCGTGTGCTTTCATGTCCGACTCAAAAGCCTCCAAAAGCGATGGAATAAGCATTCCTTCCTCCGCGAAACACGGTAAAGCAAAACCGATTAAAAGTGTAGCTAAAAACTTTTTCATATTTTTTTCTTGAGTTCCAAAGATACCAATTGAAATAGAAATGGCTATTGTTCAAGGGCGATTTGTGATTTAATGAATTTTCAGACAACTTTCATTCACTCAGCACTCTTCCATCTGGCTTTTCATTTTTTAACGCACTTGAATTCGAAAATCTGTAAAAAAATAGTTCCTTTGTTTTGTGGAGATACTATCAATCATTTTCAGCTTAGGTGTTACCCTAGCCATTTTCAGTTTCATTTGGGGACTTATTAATATCGGTTTATCTATCCTGCGTGGCGGATTGCCATTGAACTACCCGGCAAAATTGATGCTAAAGGCTATTCAATATTTTCTGATTGTTGATGTGGTTGTACTTTTTGTGCTTGACAAAGGCGAACTGAATCTTCGAAATGCGATTATTACCGGAGCAATTATCGGGATGTATTTCTTAGGGAAAGTCCAGCAAATGAAGTTGAATTTTGCGATTATTTCCATTCAGGGACGAAACTTCAACAAACCAACAAAACCGAACATGCCTTTGGAATTTGGTTTAATTGTAGTGGCTCTGATGTTCTATGTATTCTTTCTGTTTAATACGGAATTAGCAGCAAATTCAGTAGCACAATGGTTTTACATTTCAATAGTCGATATTGAAAAAACAATCTTCTTCGGATTCATTTTCAAAGTAATTGGTGTGATTTTCACCATTACAATGATCTTTAGAATGCTGAATTCAATTAACGTGATTATCACGGGAAAATCTCCTACTGATAATTTCAACAATCGTAATAAAGACAATCAAAACGACGACAATCATTTTGACGATTACGAGGAAGTGAAGTAACACCAAAGTAGATGTGACCATCACTTCGGTGTTATTCAAGTAGATGCGATCACTTCGGTGTTTCTTTTATTTCATCAAGGTCATGCTTCCGTGGTACTCGAAAGCTTTGTCTACTCCAATTTCTTTTACTGTAATTTTCCAAAGGTAAGTTCCCACTTGGCTTAACTGTCCGTGATACGTTCCATCCCAACCTTCTTCAATATCATGTGACTCGAATAAAGTTTCGCCCCAGCGGTTGTAAATGGAAAGTGTGTAACTGTATTCGTCGTATCCAGGACCTAGAATTGGCAGGAATACATTGTTATTTTCATCACCATCAGGTGTAAATGAATTTGGAACAAAGTGTACCAGAATCTGATTTTTAGGTAAGAATTTGATGATAGTATCTACACATCCGAATTCTGAAACTATTGCCAACGTAACATAATGATCCAACAAGGGCTCAACCGTGTAAACATGAGACGGATCAATGTTTCCTGAACTTCCACCATCACCAAACCACCATTCATAAGAAACCGCTCCGTTAGAAGTATTTGTGAATGAAATCTCAGGTGAATACATTTCAAGAGAATCAGGATACATGAAAAAATCTGCTTCCGGAATTGGTGCTACATTTACAGTAAACTGAGCTGTAGTTTCACATCCAAAGGCCGAAGTTGCCGTTGCAATGTAAGTATGAATTCCAACTGGCGGAACAATTTCAGCATTATTTGAATTGGTATTCCATTCCACCGTTCCATTAGAAATTGCATCCAATTCGATCACTTCACCATAACAAATGGTTTGATCGTTTGGAATCGTCAATGTTGGATTTGGAGAAATGGTTACTGTACTTATTGCATCATCAATACAACCGTTTGCATCCACTCCGGTAACCGTGTAATTTGTTGTAGTTGTTGTACTGGAAGTTACTGAACTTCCGGTTGTTGCTGACAAACCAGTTGCTGGCGTCCACACATAGTTCACTGCACCTGAAACGTTCAGAATGCTAGTTTCTCCAGAACACATTGTTTCTGAATTCACAGTAATATTCGGCAAGGGATTCACTGTTACTGTTGCATTTGCTGAAGATGAACATCCATTTGCATCTGTTCCTTCAACCGTGAATACAGCTGTAGAGCCAGGAGTTGCAGTAACCGTTGTTCCGGTTGTTGCAGAAAGATCTGTTGCTGGTGTCCAAACATAATTTAAAGCCCCTCCAGCAGTTAAGTTGAATGAAGTTCCAAAACACATTGCACCTGAATTCACAGTTACGGTTGGATTATTATTCACCAGAACCGTATTCGAAATAGTATCCGAACAACCATCAGCATTGAAAACAACAAGCGTATAAACAGTTGCTATAACTGGTGTTTCTGTCACATTTGGATTGGTAGTTCCAACTAAAGAAGCTGGAGCCAACCATTCATATGTTGTTCCTCCTGAACCAATGATATTCGCATTGTCATTTAAACAAATCGCGGTTGGTGAATTCAAAACTGCTACTGGCAATGTATTTACAGTTACATGACTAATTGCCGAAGAAATACAACCGTTAGCATCGGTTCCAGTTACGGTATAATCAATCGTTGTCATTGTGCTACTGCTAACAGTGGCTCCCGTTGTTGAACTCAAATCTGTTGCGGGCGACCATGAATAATTGACAGCTCCTGAAGCTGTTAAAGAAGCTGGGATTCCGCTACAAACTGCTGCTGAATTCACATCAACAAGCGGCAATGGATTTACTGTCACAGTTGCATTTGCTGTAGAAGAACATCCGTTTGCATCCGTTCCTTCAACGGTGAATAATGTTGTTGAGGCTGGAGTTGCTGTAACTGTTGTACCAGTTGCTGCCGAAAGATCTGTCGCTGGGGTCCAAGTATAATTTACTGCTCCGCCAGCTGTTAAATTCAAGGATGTTCCGAAACACATTGCTCCTGAATTGACTGTCACAGTTGGATTATTATTCACTACAACAGTGGCTGAAATAGTATCTGAACAACCCGTTCCGTTAAATGCAACAAGTGTGTAAACTGTAGTCACCAATGGTGTTTGTGTGACATTTGGATTAGTAGTTCCAGCCAATGAAGCCGGAGCCAACCATTCATAAGTTGTTCCACCCGACCCGATTATGTTTGCATTGTCATTCAAACAAATAGCCGCAGGTGCGTTTATGCTAGCCGCTGGAGTTCCATTCACTACTACATGACTAATATCTGCAGAAACACAACCGTTTACATCTGTTCCGGTTACTGTATAATCAATAGAAACAGTTGAAGTAGTCGTTACGCTTGCTCCGATAGTTGCACTTAAAGCTGTTGTCGGACTCCAGGTATAATTCAATGCACCTATTGCCGTCAAAATAGCACTCCCTCCTAAACAGTAGGTTGCATCATTCACACCAATAACTGGAAGTGCATGAACCGTAATCAAGATGGTATCTTTTTTTATACATGTGTTTGCGCCTGTTCCAGTAACGATCAATTGTGAAGTTCCCAGAACCTGATTGTAATTCGCACCATTTGCCTGACCATTACTCCATGAATAAGAAACCGCACCAGTTGCATTCAATACATAAGGATTTCCAATACACAGTGCCACATCTGCTCCTGCGTTAACATTCGGAAGCGGATTCACTTGAATTTGAGCTTTAACTGAATCCTGACATCCATGAATATTGGTAAAGTGACAGGTAAGCATTGTTGTACCAATTACAGGAACAAAACTCGCTCCGTTCGCAACACCATTCGACCAAATATATCCTGATCCTCCAAAGGCAGTAAGCGCAATTGAAGCTCCTTCACAAAGCGTATAAACAGGATCACCATTTCCGTTGTTTCCTGAAGAAGTGACTGTTGAATTGATTCCTTTTGGCTCGGAAGCAAAAAGTGTGATGTTCAGGTTATCTGTATCATTACATAAATTCTCGTCATAAACAGTAACTGTGGCGTTCATTGGAGCCGATGGAGTAACAGTAATAGCAGGAGTTGTTGCGCCTGTCATCCAATCATAGGTATATGAAAGTGATCCGTCCGTTGCTATAGCAGTTACCGTAACCGGTGTATTCACACAAATCTGAATATCAGGTCCAAGATTTACATCTGGACAAAGGTCAATTTCGTATACCGCGTATCGAAGTGTATTACAAGGAATGTCGTTCCACAGTCCATTCGGTAGAATCTCTACACAATCCTCATCCCCTGCATTATTTGGCTCACTCGGACTCCAATTCGTAAATGTAACCGGCTCTCCATTTGGGTAAACAAAAGTTCCTTCAACAGCAATATCGTTCAATCCGAAATAAGCCTGAGCTGTTGGGTTTACCTCTTGCATGGCACCTAACAAAGAACTCATTAAAGATGGAGAATCAATAACCGCAAGCGTTCCGTTTATTGAAGCCGCTGTTGACTGAGCT
>CAMLET010000089.1 GCA_946479125.1 uncultured Flavobacteriales bacterium | reverse complement strand
TAACTGCTAAGAGTTATGATGAAGCTAAAGTAAAGTATGCTGCTGCTGGAACTATTGATCCTGCGTCACCACTTCCAAAAGCAAAAATTGCTGAAATTGATAAAACGATTGCAGCTGAAAAAGCAAATACACTTGCGGCTGAAAAGAAAGCAAACTTCGATAAAGCTATGCTGGAAGCTGATGCACTTTTAGCTTCTAAAAGTTATGATGAAGCTAAAACAAAATATGCTGCTGCTGGAACTATCGATCCTACTTCACCGCTTCCGAAAGCGAAAATTGCTGAAATTGAGAAAGCAATTGCTGCTGAGAAGTCAGAAGCGGAAGCGAAGAAAGCAGAAGCAGAGGCAGCTAAGAAAAAAGCGGATTACGATAAATTGTTGACTGAAGGAAATGCGCTTTTCGATGCAAAAGACTATTCTGCAGCAAAAGCAAAATACGATGCTGCTGTTATAGTTGATGGAACTAGAAATGAAGCAAAAGAAAAGTTGGCTCAGATCACAAAATTGGCATCTGATCAGGCAGCTCTAGATAAACAGAAAAAAGATTATGAAGCTTTAATGACAGAAGGAAATAACCTGAAGTCGGCTGGAAAATTGACAGATGCTTTAGCAAAATACACTGCTGCAAATAAAGTGGATGGAACACAGGCTGAAGCTGTACAAAAAATGGCAGAAGTCAATAACTTATTGAAAGGCGAAGCTGAGAAACAACAGATTACTAAATTGTTGACTGAAGGAAATGCTGCCTTGAATGCTAAGAAATACGCTGATGCAAAAACTAAATATCAGGCTGTTTTAGCTTTAGATCCTTCAAATACTGAGGCAAAAACCAAATTGGATGACGCTGTAAAAGCTGAAATTGAGCAAAATGGCGCTGAGGCAAAACTTGCTGAAATTCAAAAGTACAAAGCAGAAGGTGAGGCGTTCTTTACTCAAGGAAAATTTCTTGAGGCAAAACAAAAATTTGAGACTGCGAAGTTAATTCAATCAGATGCTGCCTTAGAAAAAAGAATTGCTGATTGTGATGCAAAGATAGCTGAACTTGCAAAAGCGTCTGAGTCAACACAAAAGTTTACACAAGCTGTTCAGGAAGCAAAAACATTCGAAGCTGCTGCTCAGTACGACAATGCAATTTCAAAATATGAAGAAGCTTTGAAATATCAGGCTAGTCAGGAAATCAAAGATAAGATTGAGGCAATTAAAAAGTTGAAAACTGCTCAGGCAAATCAAAGTCAACTTGATGCTGATGTTGCTATTTTGGTAAAAACAGGAGATGATTTCGTTGCTGCGAAGGAATATGAGAAAGCGATTTCAGCATACACTCAAGCTATTGCGAAAAAGAATGATCCAACAATTGTTGCAAAGAAGGAGGACGCTGCGAAATTGAGAGATGCTGCGGATGGTGCTGCTAACGACGATAAGTATGCAAAAATTCTTACTGCTGCTCAAAAGAATTTTGATGAGAAGAATTATCCGAAAGCAATAGAATATTACGATCGAGCAATTTCATTCCGTGCTGCTGACCCGTTCCCAAAAGAAAGAAAAGCTGCAATCGAGGATTTGATGAAGAAAGAAGCTGCCTATACAGCAAAGATCAAAGAAGCAGATGCTGCAGCTACAGCTGGAAAAATTGAGAATGCAATTTCGCTTTTCGAAGACGCTAGAAAGTTGAAAGCTGATGAAGTTTATCCGACAAATCGTATTGATGAGTTGAAAGCGCAATTGGCGGCTAAAACGAATGTTGTAGTACCAAATGAAGCTGATGTAAAATACAAAACAGCAATGGATGCTGGAAATGCACTTGCATCGGCTAAGGATTATAACGGGGCGATTTCTAAATACAAAGACGCGCTTGCTGCTAAACCTTTAGATAATCCGGCTACAACTAAGATTGCAGAAATGCAGCAAATTCTGGACGATCAGGCAAATGCTAGTAAAAGAGATGGAGAGTTAAAACGACTTGTAGAAGTTGCTGATAAATTGTTTAAGAAGTCGGAATGGTTACTTGCTAAAAACGCGTATGACGCAGTATTGGTTTTTGACGGTTCTAACAATTACTCTAAAGCACAAATCAAACTTTGTGAGGAGAATATCAATACGGCAAATAGAGAACAGGAAACACGTGAATACGACAAGGTAATTAAGGCTGGTGATAAGAACTTCGATAAGAAGGATTACACGAAAGCAAAAGAGTATTACCAACGCGCGCTTACATTTAAAGCGAATGATCCGTATCCGAAAAAGAAGCTAAAAGAAATTGATGCCTTGATGAATCCGGTGATTGCAAAAACTCCTGAGAAAAAAGAGCCGGTTGCAATTAATTACGGAACACCGTCAACAAGTACGGATGAGGAAGATAATTCAAAGCTAAACAAAACAAGAACGATTCGAAATGCGCGTAACCGTGACGAAGTAAAACAAATTCGTGACACTGCTTATGCTGCAGGAAAAGAGGGATTTGCTATTCAAAAGGAAAGAACTACTGAGAATGAGTTGGAGTTCGATCAACTGAGAAAAGAACAAGCTCAAAAAGCAGATAGTTCTGATTTGACCAGACAAGAGAATAGAGAAATAATTGATGGAACTGCTGAGAATCTTCAGACATCAACTCAGGAACTTACGGATTACAAGACTTCGGATCTTACTTATACAAATGATCAATTGAATATCATTGAGAAAGAGAATAAGGAGAACAGTAAGATCTATTCTACCGTAGCTGTTGAGAATGCGGAAGTGTTTGATGAAAATCAAAAAGAACTTAAAGAAATTGGTAAAACATTAGATACTGAGGCTTACAAAGGAAATATTCTTGTGGATGTGCAGTTGAATGATGTGAAATACGAGCAGACAAAACAAACAAAAGATGACCTTGGTGAAAGACTCGAAGCAAATAAAGTAGTTACTGCAATTGCACGTGACAATGAGGATTACAACCAGCAATTGGGGGTTGATAAAGTTGCCGAGATCAATGATGTTAACGATAGTATTCGTGATATCCATGCAACAATTGACAAGATCAACTTTGAGGATAAAAAATTGTCTCCGTTAAACCAGGAAAAATTGAATGCTATCAATAAAGAGGTAGGAGAACAACGCGATCAGGAAAAACAGGAGCATAACCAAAATACGTTGAATCACAAGCAAATCATTGATGCTGATGCGAAGAATGTACAAGCATCATTTGAAAATGATGAATTACAACGTGAGGTGAATGATTCTGCAATGAAGGTCATTAAAACCGAGCAGCAAGAAATTGATCGTGTAAACTATAATAACGTTTATGTTAAAGCTATAGATAACAAGACAAGCATTAATGAAAGTGTTGCTGTTCAAAATGAATACGCTGGATTGCCTTCAATTACTGCTGCAGCGAACAATGCGGTTTACAAAGACATCAAGAACGAGAATTCAGAAAGAGAAAAACAAAGAACTGCAGCTGAAACAGATAAGTACAATTCCAATCAGCAGAGTTTGGATCAATCGAAGGCAGATGTAAATGAACAGTCTACGGCAGGCGCTGAAAGACCACTTGCAAATACCGAGATCTTGAAGCAAACAAAAGTTGGAATAGGTGAAGGTAAGGCGAATGAGGCTGCAGAGCAAAAACAAAATTCAATTGATACTAAGAAAGAATTGAATCAGGCTGTTGAGAATTCTAAACCTGTTGAAGTTCCTAAAGGTGCGAATGAACTTGGAAGTAAATACCCGGAAGGTGTTTCACAGGAGAAATTTGACCAGAAGGATAAAAATGATTTAGTGACTGCAATTGTTACAAGACGAATTGTGGTGAAAGGTGGTCATGGTGATGAATACATCAAAACACAAACACTTACCACTACAACATACACTAAAAATGGTGGTGCAATAACTGAAAGCGATTGGCAGCGTGAAACAGCAAATGCCAACCTGAAGAAAAATTATTAAGATTCAATATTAAAGTTGAAATGTGGGTAACTTCGGTTCACCCACATTTTTTTTTGCCGCTTTTGAAGTAATTTCGATATATGAAGAATGTTCATTTTATCGCAATAGGAGGAAGTGCAATGCATAATCTTGCAATTGCGTTATCACGTCAAGGAGTTAATGTTACAGGGTCAGACGATGAGATCTTTGAACCATCGAGAACACGATTGGAAAAGCAAGGTGTTTTGCCTGAAACAATTGGTTGGTTTCCTGAGAAAATTACTTCTGAAACCAGTGCTGTTATTCTGGGTATGCATGCGCGAATTGACAATCCTGAATTGGCTCGCGCTAAAGAACTGAACATTCCTATTTTTTCGTACCCTGAATATTTATACGAAGCGGCTAAAAATAAAACGCGCATTGTGATTGGTGGAAGTCACGGAAAAACTACCATTACTTCAATGCTTCTTCATGTGGTAAATGAATTGAATCTGGAAGTGGATTACATGGTAGGAGCACAACTGGAAGGTTACGATTGCATGGTTAAACTAACCGACACAGCTCGTTTCATGATTCTGGAAGGTGACGAATATTTAAGCTCTCCAATAGATCGCCGACCAAAGTTTCATTTGTATCAACCAGACGTTGCTTTGATTTCAGGAATTGCATGGGATCACATTAACGTTTTTCCGACTTGGGATAATTACGTTGAACAATTCGAGCTTTTCTGTAAGTGCATAACTCCGAATGGAACTCTCGTTTACAATACGGAAGATCAAACGGTAAAAAATCTGGGAGAACAATTTTCAAATTCGTTGAACACAAAGCCTTACGCTACACCTGATTATTCAGTAACTGAAACAGGAACAATAGTTCGACATAATGGAAAAGAATATCACCTTTCCATTTTTGGCGCTCACAACTTACAGAATGCGATGGGAGCAATGTATTTGGCAGAATCTCTTGACGTTGATAATCATTCCTTTCTGAATGCTTTACAAGGTTTTAAAGGTGCTGGAAAACGTTTGCAAAAAGTAATTGATACGGATAGAATTACGATGTTCAAAGACTTTGCGCATTCACCGAGCAAATTGAAAGCGACAACCAAAGCCGTAAAAGAGCAATATTCAACTCGAAAAGTGATTGCGTGTATGGAATTGCATACTTTTTCTTCCTTGCAAAAGGAGTTTCTGCCGTTATACGAAAACGCAATGGCAGCAGCTGATAAAGCATTGGTTTATTTTAGTCCAGAAGTGGTTGCTCACAAGAAACTGGAACCAATTACCATTTCACAAGTTCAGGAAGCCTTTGGCGGAGATGTTGTGATTGCAAACGAAACGGAAGAAGTGCTTTCATTCATCAATGCAGAATTCCAGCACGGAGATGTACTTCTTATGATGTCATCAGGCAACTTTGACGGAATTGACTATGACCATCTTGGAAGTGAATTGGATAAGTAAAACTATGGTTTGAAGATCAATCGTCTGTAAACTACTGTTAGAACAATTGCATTCATAACAGATAGCAATAACATTCCAAGTAGCGATATAACAAACGTAGATTGCGCTTTGAACATCGATTTTGGGTTTTGAGCTAACTTATTGAACAACTCTTCTTTCGATAGTGAAGCAAATTCTGTTCTACTGTGTCGTAATTCTTTCAATTGCTTAGGATCGTCAATCATTTCCTGAATCTTACCCTCAGCAACTTCAATTTGATGCTTGTTGAAGTCAGGATCAATCTTAGAATAATAGGTAAGAATCAATGATGCTGTGATAATGGTGTAGATCAATCCGCCAGATAAGATGGATTTGATATCGCCTAATGCAGTGCTTTCTGATCTGTTTTCTTTTCTCTTTTCAATGTATGACCCGATGGTCATTGCCATTAACAAACACAAGATATTCCAAAATACCTGGTAAGGAAAGGTTTCGGGTTCTTGAAACCATTGAAGTTGAAGGAATAACATTTTACCACCAAACCAAATGGCAGCGAATAAAATTGCAATTTTTGTAGAAATCTTCATTGGGCAAAAAAAATCCCGGTACTGCACACTGAGCTTACTCGAAGTGCGCAGTGACCGAGAACAATATTATGAATTCATTGAAACTAAAAACTCTTCGTTAGAGCGTGTGTTTTCCATGTGACCTTTCACAAATTCCATTGCTTCCACTGGATTCATGTCGGCAATAAACTTACGTAGTAACCAAACACGTTGTAATATATCTTTTCCAACCAATAAATCTTCTCTACGTGTTCCAGAAGAAGTAATGTCAATTGCTGGATAAATTCTTCTGTTCGAGATTTTACGATCCAACTGAAGCTCCATATTACCAGTACCTTTAAATTCTTCAAAGATAACTTCGTCCATTTTAGAACCAGTTTCTGTCAATGCTGTTGCCAGGATTGAAAGCGAACCACCATTCTCAATTTTACGAGCTGCTCCGAAGAAACGTTTTGGTTTATGCAATGCATTTGCGTCAACACCACCAGAAAGTACTTTTCCTGATGCAGGAGAAACCGTATTGTAAGCACGAGCTAAACGTGTAATGGAATCCAAAAGGATAACAACATCATGTCCACATTCAACCATGCGTTTTGCTTTTTCAAGTACGATATTTGCCACTTTTACGTGACGATCAGCCGGTTCATCAAACGTAGAAGCAACAACTTCTGCTTTTACGCTTCTTGCCATGTCTGTAACCTCTTCCGGACGTTCATCAATCAATAAAACGATCAAGTAAACTTCAGGATGATTTGCTGCAATTGCATTTGCAACATCCTTCAACAGCATTGTTTTACCTGTTTTTGGCTGGGCCACGATCATTCCACGTTGACCTTTTCCAATTGGTGCAAAAAGATCCATAACGCGTGTTGACATGGATTCATCTTTATGACCAGTTAGTTTGAACTTCTCATCTGGAAATAAAGGTGTTAAATATTCGAAAGGAACACGATCACGGATAAATCCTGGGTCGCGGCCATTAATTGAATCTACTTTAACAAGAGGGAAGAATTTTTCTCCTTCTCTTGGCGGACGAATAGTTCCACGAACTGTATCACCCGTTTTTAAACCAAATAATTTGATCTGACTTTGAGAAACGTAAACATCATCAGGAGATGGTAAATAGTTGTAATCAGAAGATCTCAAGAAACCGTATCCATCCTGAATTACTTCAAGAACACCTTCTGCAGTAACAATTCCTACTAAGTTGTAAGCATCATCATCCACCTTTTCATCATTATTTGGGCGATGTTGCGGAGGATTATTCCTGTTCTGGTTTTGATTCTGATTATTCCTATTCTGATTCTGATTTGGATTCTGGTTCGGATTAGGATTAGGATTTTGGCGCTGTTGGTTCGGGTTCTGATTTTGGTGTTGAGGTCTTTTCTCGTTGTTATGCTGAGGCTTGTTGTTGTTTTCAGTTTTAGCTGTTCCTGATCCACCTTGGGCGGACGAAGCATCACCTTCTGCTGCTTTTGGTTTAATATCTAAAAGTGAACGGCCTTCTCTTTGTGTTTTTTCACCTTCCGCCTTAGGAGCTCCGTTTGATTTCTCAGCAGCCTCTGGACGTGGTTTTCTATGACGAAGTTTTCTGTCTTCCTGATTTCCTGTATTGTTTTCAGTTACAACTTCGGTTGTCTCTGAAGTAGTTTCTGAGCTTGTCGTAGGTGTTGCTGAGCTTGTCGAAGCATCGGTAAACAGATTTGCGGTTTCAGGTGTAGATGATTCAGCGTTAGCTGAAGTCTCAGCAGATTTTCTTGGTCTTTTCGACTTTGGTTCAGCTGTATCTGCATTCGTTGTTGTGCTTAACTGTTGAATTTGAGTAATCAACTCGTTCTTCTTAAAAGATTCAACACGTTCAACACCAAGATTTTTTGCAATTTCTCTTAATTCTGGTAATAACTTACCGTTTAAGTTTTGATCGTTCATAAAAAACTTTTGGATTGTTTTGAGATTTTGTAGTACCTCTCAATTGGTGATAGCCGTTTCCGACACTGCAATAATACGAATATTCTATTCACTGTAACGCTAAATGAAAAATTAATTTCCAACAATGACTAACTAATGTCACATTGCGACTATTTTTGTTTGCACTCAATAAATAACTATGAACGCAATTAAGTCTCCATTCTCATTATTTTGGTACGTAACCATATTCATGCTTTGCGGAGCGCTTTATTATGTCGAGAGTTTATTGCCCACAGTTGAGCCAATGGTTTTTCAAATCATACGATTTGTTTTGATGGGAGGATTATTGGCGATTTCATACAAAAGAAAAAAGTTATCACTTTGGATATTTTCTGCAATGATCCTTGGGGTGGAAGTAGGACTTGACTTCCATAATTTCTCCTTAGAAATGAAGCGATTCAGTGATATTTTCCTGCGATTAATTAAAACTTTGGTTGCTCCGTTATTGTTTGCAACGCTTGTTGTTGGAATTGCCGGACATTCAAACCTTCGTCAGGTAGGTAGAATAGGTCTGAAGAGTATTCTTTACTTCGAAATTGTAACCACGTTTGCTTTGTTTTTGGGTCTTTATGCAATTAATCTTTCTCAAGCTGGAGTTGGTGTTAATGTAGAAGCGAGTGAGGCAGACAAAAAGAAGGCGACGGAATTATTGGCTCAATTGGAAAAACCGAAAGATCATATTGTGGAGATCTTCCCTGAGAATTTTGCGAAGTCAATGGTTGAAAACCAGGTACTTCAAATTGTTGTTTTTTCTATTCTTTTTGCAATTGCGTTGAGTTTATTGAAGAATCAGAAGCATAAGGAAACCATGTTGAATTGGACAGAGAGTTTATCTGAAGTCATGTTCAAGTTTACAGACATTGTTATGTATTTGGCTCCTTTGGCTGTTTTTGGAGCAATTGCTTATACCATTTCTAGTAGCGGTGTTTCTGTTCTTTTGAGTTTAATGAAACTGGTGGGAACACTTTATGTTACCCTAGTTGTATTTGTTCTTGGAGTTTTACTTCCAATTGCTCTTTTTATGCGTATTCCTGTAAAACGATTCTTGGCTCACGTCACTGAGCCTGTTTCCATTGCATTTGCTACTGCCAGCAGTGAATCAGCTTTGCCAAAGGCGTTGGAGAATATGGAGAAATTCGGAGCATCTAAGAAAATTGTTGGTTTCGTAATTCCTACCGGTTATAGTTTCAATTTGGATGGAACAACACTTTATCTTTCTATGGCTACGGTTTTCGTGGCGCAGATGTGTGGCGTTCATTTGAGTATTGGACAACAAGTTGCCATTTGTTTGACACTAATGCTAACCAGTAAAGGTGTGGCCGGGGTTCGGGGAGCTTCTTATGTTATTTTGACGACAACCTTAATGGACTATAAGCATCTGGGACTTGATGTGGAGAAGGCGAGTGTTATTCTTGGTGTTGATGCATTAATGGACATGGCTCGAACTTCTGTAAACGTTCTTGGAAATTGTTTGGCTTCTGCAGTTATTGCTAAGAGTGAAGGTGAATTAAACCTTAATAAACCTGTAGAGGAAATCGAATTGACATAAAAAAATCCCTGCATTTCGACTACGCTCAATGACCAGGGATTTTTTGTTAGTTAGTTA
>CAMLET010000088.1 GCA_946479125.1 uncultured Flavobacteriales bacterium | reverse complement strand
ACTTATTGAATCTGAAGGTTTGAAATCTAATTCAAACTATAAAGATTTCTATACAATAAAATAGGATGTGAAGGTAGTGACTGGTCGCGACCTGTCACTACTTCATCATCCCTGACAATATAATCTCCGATGGCATCATCAATTCTTCTGCGAACTTTGAACCTTCGCTGTGTTTGGTTGCAACGGTTGCTGAAAAATGAACTGCCGACAAACCGTTATCTCGCATCACCGGAATGTCTTCTGATTTCAATCCGCCGCCTGCCATAATTTCAATTCTTCCGGCAGCGTGCAATACCATTTCGTAAAGTGTTTCTGTACCTTCCTTTACATTTTTGGCCTGACCATTTGTCAAAATCCGTGTGAAACCCAACTTGATCAATTGATCCATAGCAATTCGCCAATCTTTCACCTCATCAAAGGCACGATGAAAAGTCAGCGTTAAACCGCCAGCTGCACGTTTCCAGTTTTCAAGCGCTGCCAAATCCAATTCCATTGTTTCTGTCAACGCACCAATAACAACACCAGCAACCTTTAATTGTTTCATGCTCAAAATCTGGTCACGCATTACTAAAACCTCATCATAATTGTAGTTAAATCCACCAGCTCTTTGACGTATCAAAACGTGCTGTTCCAGGTCGAATGTTTGATCTATCCACTTCACCATCGCTTCAGAAGGTGTTAATCCTCCTTGCTCCAAAGCGATACAGGTTTCAATTCTATCCACTTCGTATTTAGCAGCTAGTCGCGCACCCTCAAGGCTCGCAACGCACATTTCTTTTTTCATTTTGTAATTATAAGTTCGTCAAGGAAAGTCCATGGAGTGAATCCGGCACCAGGGAAGCCAGCAGGAATTTTTTCGTCATTTATAACCGTAAATTTCAGGTAGCGCACTTTCATTTTCTTCGAAAACACAAAATGATCGCCTTCCAAAACTGCTTCTGTTTTTGTCCACTTTTTGCCATTGGAGCTGTATTCAATTTCCACCTTTTTCGGTCGATAGATCCAGCTTCCGGGATCATCTAATGTACCAAGACTGATAGTGCTTACTTGCCTAGTCTTTCCAAAACCGTTATTAAAATCAAGCATGAATTGTACAGTATCGTTTTCGAATCCTAACCACTGATTTCCTTTCCATGGTTTCGATCCAACAACACCATCTGTTAAACCTAAATCACCATGAACATTGTATTTTCCACTTGGTGGTGTTACAAACTGGAGTTCAATTCCAAGCGCTAAATGAGAATGAATTTTCACCGGTGTTTTACCTACCAATTCATTGTCCAAATAAACTACAGCATCATAGTAATGTTCCTGTTCTGTCTCAGTTGGTCGAATATTTAGTCTATACTGCATCAAACCAACATTCTCGTTCAATTGGATGTCTCTGGTTCGTTGAAAACCAACTTCGGCTTCCTTCAGCGGATAATCAACTGTCAGAACAACTCCTTGATACTCCGCATAGTTTTCCCAGTTCACTTTAGGTTCAAAAGCCGCACTTGAATAATTAATTTCCTTCTTATCGAAATATGGAAACACAAAATCATTCAAACCAACAACAAATTCATTGTACGATTTTCTCTTCTCTTTCTTTGTCCACAATACTTCCGACATTGCTACCAAACGTGGAAAAACCATGTATTGCACCGCTTTGAACGTTTGTAAATATTCTGTCCACAGATTGGCCTGTCCACCAAGAATATATTTCTGTTCTTCAACGGTTAATTCTGCTGGAATCGGATTAAAATCGTAAACTTTTTCTAATGGTAAATACCCGCCAATTGCCAACGGCTCACCAGGATTTCCACTTTGGTAATAGTCGAAATAACAATAAGAAGTTGGGGTCATCACCACATTGTGTTTTGCTTTAGCAGCTGCAATTCCGCCTTCAGTTCCCCGCCACGACATTACCTGGGCATTTTCAACTAAACCACCTTCCAGAATTTCATCCCAACCCATTAACGTTCTGCCTTTCGATTGAAGGAACGTGCCCATTTCACCTATCACAAAACTTTGCAATTCATGTTCGTTATGCAATCCGTGCTTATGAATTTGTGCCTGACATTTCTCACAAACTTCCCACCGCACTTTTGGCGTTTCATCGCCACCAACGTGAATGGTTTTAGAAGGAAAGATCTCTACCACTTCGGCCAACACATCTTTCAGAAAATTCAACGTTTCATCTTTCGTACAAAACACATCGTCAAAAACACCCCAGGTTCCGGAAACGCCAAGGTTTTTCCCGGTACAACCCAATTCAGGATAAGCAGCCAGAGCCGCCATTGCATGTCCCGGAAGTTCAATTTCAGGAATCACTTCAATTCCTCTGTACCATGCGTACGATACAATTTCCTTCGCTTCTTCCTGAGTATAGAATCCGCCATATTTTACATGATCGTATTCTATGGGCGTCTTGCTAAAATGACCAATCAGCGTGCTATCTCTCCAGGCACCAACTGAAGTTAACTTCGGATATTTCTTTATTTCGATTCGCCAGCCCTGATCATCTGTCAAATGCCAGTGAAACTTATTGAACTTCAATCGTGCCATTTCATCAATGAACAGCTTAATTTCTGTGATCGAGAAAAAATGACGAGCGCAATCCAAATGCACTCCACGGTAGTTGAATGCCGGGTAATCCTCAACCTGGCAACCCAAGACATTTGTTTCATTGGTCATTTGAAGCAGCGACTGAAAGGCATAATTCAACGCTTCAGGACCACTATAACCGACCTCGATTCCTTTATCGTTCACATTCAGTTTGTAAAACCCCTGTTTCTGAGCCACGTCTTTATCAAAGCGAATGTTAGAATTCTGCGAGATCTTGAGTTCAACCTTATACAATGACATAAACTCTGATGCAAAAAGCATTAGCAAGTACTTAGATTCCTCGCTTTCCGGTAATGTCAAAACACCATTATGAATAAACGGATCATTGTTTTCAGTATAAAACTGTGGCTGCGGAAAAATAACAGAATGTTGTCCGAAGACAAGTTTCGAATTCATACTGATTAGTACTATTCCAAAAGCAAAAAAGTTAAAAATCCTTCTCATGATGATACCAAGCTGTTTCAAAAGGCAAGTTTACACTTTTAAAACAGTATTTTTATGCTAGAATTCGAAGAATATGCTGCAGAAAATTACCCTTTTAACCGTACTTATTGTATTCACAACTTTCCAAACTTTCGCACAGAAAAAAGTAATCGATCACACCGCTTACAATGATTGGAACAGAATTTCAGAATCAACCATTTCCCCTGATGGAAATTATACGACTTTCACTTCTCTTCCGTACAAAGGCGACGGATACTTGTATTTGGTGAACAACATTACAGGTGTAAAAGATTCTGTTGCGAGAGGAAAAGGCATGCACTTTTCAGCAGATGGAAAATACCTGGTTTTCAGAATAACGCCTCAAGCTGAAAAACTACATAAGGCGGAATTGGATCTGGTAAAGAAAGATAAATGGCCTAAGGATACGCTTGCTATTTGGAATATTGCCAACGATTCTATGACGAAAGTTCCGAATATCATGAACTTTCAGCTTTCTGAAGATGGCAATACCCTGGCGTATTTATCGAACAAAAACATTGAGATCAATCCAAAAGACCTCATCAAAAAAAGTGTCGGTTTCGCGAACTACTATCCCACGTTCAGTGCTAAAAAGTCAATGAATAAGAAAGCTATGATTCTCTACCTGAAGAAACTGGAATTTCTTCCAAAGGGAACATCATTTACTTCAAGCGGAACCGGATTGGTTATTCTGAATTTGAGCAACAGCACCAGAGCCGAATTTTTGAATGTGAAGTCGTATGAAATGAATGAAACAGGTTCTCTTGTGGCTTTTACTGAACAACGACATCTGGAATATTACAAATCAAAGAAAGATTATCCGGATTCAATGCGCTTGTTCCTTTACAATACTGCAGAAAACAAATCGTGGCTAGACCGCAGTTCATATATCGAAATTGATAACATTGTTTTCTCAAAAAACAACGACAAAATGCTTGCAATGGCAACCAACGACTCGTTGTCGGAGCGCAAATGGATGTTGATGGAATATGATGTGAAAACGGGTTCAAAATCATTCATTATTGACACAAACAGAACTTTTGACAACTTCACTGTTCTTTCACAGCACAGAACTCCTGAATATATCAATAACGATCGGGATATCATTTTCGGGGTTTGTGAGGAGGCGAAAATTCCGGTTACCGATTCGCTTATAGAAAGCGAAAAAGCTAACGTGGATGTTTGGAGCTGGCAAGATGAGCGCATTCAGCCAGAGCAATTGGTTTCTATGAAAAGTGATGAAACGAAAAGCAATCCGTACGCTTATCACAAGTCATCCAATTCTTTTACCCAACTGGGAACCGACAAATTGCGAATCCTGTTTTCAGATGAAGACGAGTACACCAAAATACTTGGGTTTAACGAAGAAAAATACCGCAGAAATAACTGGGAAAGTCCGAATGCAAACGACGTTTACATTGTTGACTTGATAACAGGAAATGCCACACTAATGGTCGAAAAAAACTATTACGATGTGCAGCTTTCACCAAGCGGAAACTATTTCACTTACTTCGACAACAAAATAATGGAATACAAATTCCGCGACCTAAGAACAAACGTGGAATCCTGCATTACTTGTGAAAACCCAATGAATATTTATGGTGATATCAATGGTATGCCGATTATTGACGGGCCTATGGGTGCAATTGGCTGGACAGCTAAAGAAACTGGAATTCTAATTCAGGCTGATCACGACATTTTGTACTACGATATTGCGAAGAACAAAACAAGTTCTATTACCCAATTCTTCAGAACAGAAGAAAAAGACACCAACTTCAACTATAACATTTACAACCTGAAAGAAGACAGTGTTTTAATTTCACCTGAACATTGTGTGATGACGCGTTTCGATGAAAAAACAAAGGCAATGTCGGTTTACAGAATTGAAGGAAGTTTCCCTATGCTTTCTTTTGTTCCATTAGACGCTTCAAACCACAATTATTTAGGTTTCCGACAAGGTAAAAATAGCAAAGCAATATTGTATCAGAAACATTCCAATTCAGATTATCCGGACTTGTATGTTTCAAATGCAAAAGGAGAAACTTCTCGAAAATTGTCTTTCCTGAATCCACAACAAAGCGAATACAACTGGTCGACTGTAGAATTGATCAACTGGAAATCGTATTCAGGAATTCCTTTGGAAGGTTTGTTATATAAGCCAGAAGATTTTGATGTGAACAAGAAGTATCCGCTGATGGTTTATTTCTACGAGATGTATTCGGATGAAATTCATAACCATTACGCACCAAAACCAACGGCTTCAATCATTCATCCTACAGAATATGCATCGGCTGGCTACATCGTTCTTATTCCGGACATTCGTTATACGCCAGGACATCCGGCTCAGGGAGCATACGATTGTATTATGAGTGGAACAGACGCTGTTTTGAAACTACTTCCAAACGTAGATTCAACGCGAATGGGATTACAGGGCCAAAGTTGGGGAGGTTACCAAACCGCTCAGCTAATCACAATGACGAATCGATACAAAGCGGCAATGGCTGGAGCTCCGGTTTCAAATATGTTCTCTGCTTATGGCGGAATTCGTTGGGGAAGCGGGTTTAGTCGCCAGTTCCAATACGAGCATACACAAAGTCGTATTGGTAAAACCATCTGGGAAGCACCTGAATTGTATGTAGAGAACAGTCCATTGTTTCATTTGCCGAAAGTGACAACACCACTTCTTGTAATGGCGAACGATAAAGATGGAGCCGTTCCATGGTATCAGGGAATTGAGTTGTACATGGGATTAAGAAGATTGAACAAACCTGTTTGGATGTTGAATTATGTTGGTGATGATCACAACCTGATGAAGCCTGCAAATAGAATGGATTTAAGTATCCGTATGCGTCAGTTCTTCGATTACTATTTACAAGGAAAAGAAGCACCGGTTTGGTTATTGGAAGGAATTCCTGCAATTGAAAAAGGTTCCGGAATTCAGTACGACATTACGAAGTAATTGCTGTTATGAGCAAGGAACATTTCTACAAATCGGATTTACGCTGGACAGGAAACACGGGTGACGGAACACGTTCTTACACTTCCTACAGTAGAGATTTTGAAGTAGAAATCCCCAATAAGCCAACATTTCAGGGTTCCTCCGACGCTGCGTTTCGTGGTGATCCAACACGTTATAATCCGGAAGATCTTTTGGTAATTTCCTTGTCCTCATGCCATATGCTTTGGTATTTGCATTTATGTGCTGTAAACAGAGTTATCGTTCTCAATTATGAAGACAAAGCAACAGGAATAATGATCGAAGATGAAAATGGTGGCAGGTTTTCTGAAGTAACATTACATCCAAATGTAACGGTTAAAGAAGAAGGAATGATCCCGCTTTCAATTGAGCTGCATCATGAAGCTCATGAAAAGTGTTTTATTGCGAATTCAGTGAATTTTCCGGTGAAGGTTAAAAGCACATCAAGAGTCTAGAATCTCCCGCGAAGTGTGCGAAGAGCGCAGAGGAAATTATTGAATTATAGAGCACAAAAAAACCTTGGTCCCGTATGTACGGGAACCAAGGGTTTCAATATTAATTAAAAGCTTCGCTTAGATAAAAACTGTCTCTTCAGACGTTGTTTCTTGCTCTACTTTAATAATTCCGTTTCCAGTTTGTCCGTTCTTAGTTGCTTTAATGTTCAACACAGCAACACCAGCCTGACCTTTTTGGTAAACATCGTTGAAGTTGAAGATTGCCTCTCCAGAACCATTTGTTGTAGTTGTATCCATAAGAGCAACCGGATTTTGAGATCCCTGACCAGATCCGTTTGTGTTCTCTCCGTAAACAATCACCTCAGCAGCAACCACCGGATTGTTATTTGAGTCACGCACATATACTTTAGCAATAGTATCTTTTTTCTTGTTACATCCTGTAGATGAGAAGATGATACCGCCAGCAACAACTGCCAGACTCAAAAAAGTTGATGAAAAAATCGTTTTCATATTTCTAAATTTCTATTGTTCGATATAAACTGTTTCAACATTCACAATGTGAGCACGAGCACGCATGTATCCTGTTCCTTCCTCCAAATCTTTCTCCACCTTAATGTCGAAATAACCTGTAGTTTGGTCTTTACCCATTGCATCAAAGAATTCATCCATTTCGAAATATGCGAAACCTGAACTATTTGTAAGGATTGTATCTACGTATGGAGGAGTTTCTGGATCTGAATTTACGTCAGCAATGATGACCACGCGAGCATTCGCTTGCAACGAATTTTCTCCCATCTTGCGAACAAAGATTTTGATTACAGATGGATCATCATTTTTACATGCGTTTAAAGCAAAGAACATTGCAGCGAGTGCAATGAAACCAAGTTTCTTCATAGTTAGTGCCTTGTAATGTTAATTAACAATCTGTAAATATAATCTTTTTTGTCTTTACAGAAAACAGTACTTTAATTCGTAATTTCGCGCTACGAGCGTGAGCTTACACGACTCATAAACGTTAAATGTCAACGAAAAGTTACAACATTTGATGTTTGCGTGCAAAAAACCAAAGTAAAAAAATGAGCATACACGATAAAATTGCTGCAGTAAAGGCCGAATTAACTGGTGTGGAGATCAAAGATTCTTCAGCATTGGAAGCATTTCGAATTCAGTATTTAGGAAGTAAAGGTGTTGTAAAACAGCTGTTTACAGACTTAAAAGAAGTTCCGAATGAAGAGAAAAGAGCTGTTGGACAATTGCTTAATGATCTGAGAATTACTGCAGAAACAATTTTTGAAGAGAAAAAAGGAAATCTGGAAACTGCTGCCGAAAGCGATTCGGATATAGATCTTACACGGACTCCTGAGCCAAGTAAAATTGGATCTCGTCACCCACTTTCTTTAGTTAGAAGTGAGATAATTAACATATTTGAGCGCATTGGTTATAGTGTTTCGGAAGGTCCGGAAATCGAAGACGATTGGCACAACTTCTCAGCACTGAACTTTGCTCCTGAACATCCGGCGCGTGATATGCAGGATACTTTCTTCATTGAAAAAGGTGAAAACGAGATGGCGCTTAGAACCCATACCTCATCCGTACAGGTTCGCGTGATGGAAAATTCAACACCGCCAATTCGTACCATTTCTCCAGGAAGAGTTTACAGAAACGAAGCTATTTCGGCTCGTGCTCATTGCTTTTTTCACCAAATTGAAGGTTTGTATATCGACACAGATGTTTCATTCGCCGATTTGAAACAAACGTTGGATTATTTCGCGAAATCTTTATTTGGAGAGAAGGCCAAAATTCGTTTGCGTCCATCTTACTTCCCTTTCACAGAGCCAAGTGCAGAGGTTGATGTTTCATGTACTATCTGTAATTCGAAAGGATGTAACGTATGTAAATACACCGGGTGGTTAGAAATTCTGGGTTGTGGAATGGTTGATCCGAACGTACTTGCAGCTTCAGGAATCGATCCCGAAAAATACACGGGCTTTGCATTTGGAATGGGAATAGAACGTATTGCTCAGTTGAAATTTAAGGTTAACGATTTGCGCTTGTATTCTGAAAATGACGTTCGTTTCTTAGAGCAATTCAAAGGCGTTAATTTCTAAGATGGGATTATTTACAAACTCAACGAAGAAAGTCAACTGGTTTCAACTTACCGAAGAATCGCAGTTAGAACAAATCCTGAATGAATCGGAAGAAAAGCCCGTTCTTATTTTCAAGCACAGCACACGTTGTTCTATCTCCCGTTTTGCATTAAACGATTTTGAATACGACTGGAAAGAAGATTTTAACTGCAACTGTTATTTCCTCGACTTATTGGAGTATAGAAACATCTCTAATTTAATTGCTGAGAAATTTCATGTGGTGCATCAAAGTCCTCAAGCCATATTAATCATAAACCGAGAAGTTGTTTATCACGCATCTCATCAGAGTATTAGCGCTGAAAAAATTTCTTCCTACTTTTAAAGCTATGAAAGCAAAATCACTTGTCATACTCTTTATTACCGCTCTTGTTGGAGTAACATTTTTCATTTCTTGCGGCGGCGATGAAGAAATGGTGGAAGGTGCAACATTCAAAGTTCCAGGAGATCTGATCATCGCATATGGAAAAACATTGCCATTAAAGATAACTGTTCCTGATGGTTTGAAAAAAGTAGAACTGTATTACAACGATTCTTTAGTGCAAACTTTTCCAGGAAAAAAAGGTGTGCAAACTTGTAATCTGGTTGCTTACTATTATGGTGTTGGTGCAAGAAATGCAATTCTTCGCTCCTACTTTGCTGATGGAACACAACAAGAAGAATCAATCATTATTAAGGTGGTAAGTGATATTGCGCCTATAGATTATAAAGCTGTTATTGTAAACACCTTTCCGCACGACAACACAAATTATACGCAAGGATTAGAATTTTCAGATGGTCAGTTATTTGAAGGAACTGGAGACCCAGGACAGCAGGGAAAAACTTTGTTGGCTAAAGTGGATTTGAAAAGTGGCGCGCTTGGAACAAAG
>CAMLET010000087.1 GCA_946479125.1 uncultured Flavobacteriales bacterium | reverse complement strand
TAATCTTGAATTTTTGACATGGAAGTCCGGCAATTGTACTTTTTTCTGCGAGCAACTCAAATCCTTCGTTAAAGTCAGGCATATCAAGCACTCCACTCATGATATCGCTCACATAAGCTGCTTCTGCTATTGATTCTTCCCAGCTGAAATAAGCGTAATAATTATCGCTTGAAGTTTCATCAATTACATCACTGAAAAACTCAATTCCTTTTTTTGCGGTACGATCAATAATGGCTTTTTCTGTTCCCATTTCTTTCTCTGTTGAAGAAACAACAAAGTTCTTTGAAGAACTGTAAACATCAACCATCATTAGGGTTGATTCACCGTCTTCTACCATGTTCCAGGTAAAGGAGAAATGACCTTTGGTTTGAGCAAAAGTGTTCAGACAAAGTAAAGCCGCGGCAATTAGCAGTAGATTCTTTTTCATTTTCTATAGTTTAGGTATTACAAGTGTGTTTGTTGATAATTGAAAATAATGAAGTTCAGTTCCTTTGAACAAAGCATACCAGTCTTCATTTACACGCTGAATTCGGTTATACTCTGCAGGAACCAATTGTTGTCCGGTATTCGAATAAACACCATTTTTAGCGCCTTTCGTTACATTATAATGTGTTTTATCAATTTGATTAATCGTTGTGAATTCAATAGGAATAACGACTTTTCCGGCAGCATTGATAGCACCAAAAACAGTCAGATTCTGAACGATTCCCAATCCGTCGTTAAACGATTCAGCGAATTCATAGATTGGTTGAATTTTCCACTGATTATTTAAGTCGATATATCCCCATTTACCAGCTTTCTCAATGGCAATTAACGTCCCGACTGCTCCCATTTTCGGATACGCAGTAGGAATAATCACTTTACCTGTTCTGTCAATGACACCATATTTACCTTTAACAGCAATTTTAGCATATTGACCATCGAATGCTCCATCCTGACGTGAATTCGTAAACACCTCAAACTTGAAAGGGACCACCAATTCAGCTTTTCCGTTGATGTATCCAATTTTACCATCAAATTCAACAATGGCTCTGTCGTTCACAAGTGCACCAACTTCATCCACTTTCAAAGCCAACTTCTGTTCGCCTTTTAATTTTAGAAATTCGTAAAAATCACCACTTTCAATGACCATTATTGAATCTGTGAAAGGAATCAGTTCTTCGTACATTGGCTTCACCACGTAACTTCCGTACTGATCAATGATACCGGTTTCTTGTTTATAGATCACTTTCGCTTTCCCTTTCTCGAACGAAAATGCTTCGTCGTATTGAGCTGGAATGCGACTGTTTCCAAATCCATCGTAAAAACCGTAAAGACTATCTTTTTGAGCATACATCAAGCCTTCAGTAAAAATCCCTAAATCTTTAAACTGTGGTGGAACAGTATACGCTCCGGTTCTGTCGATACAACCGTAAAGCTCATTCAACTCAACAATAGATCGTCCTTTTTCAAAATCGGTAACACTGGCAAACTGAAAAGGAACAACGATCTTATTTGCCTTATTCACGAAGCCATATTTTCCTGATTTCTCAGCCCAAGCCAATCCATCTTTAAAGAAACCAACATTGTTGTATTGCGCTTTTATCAGAATATTTCCCGTTTGATCCATCCAACCAAACATTCCGCCGATTTTATACGGAAGAAAAACAGTTTCAGAAAGCGCTTGCTCCGTTTCCAGATCCGCCATCCAGGGATAATTCGGGTATTTCTCTTTAAAGCTCGCCAGACGTTCCTTTGAAAAGTCGACCATGTACAATTGATACAACTTTCGCCATGCATCATCCAGGTTTCTGTTCTTCGGAAACTTCTTGATGAAGGCATCATAATCTGTAGCCGTATTGTTTTTCGTAGAAAGGTTATAGATCTGATCCTGAGCATCAACGATGTACGGATTATTCGGATATGTCGACTCAAAATTCATGTAAGCCGACAACATTCCTGAATTTGTTTTTTCGCTGTACTGCAATCGGTAAAACTCTTGTTGTGCTTTAGCTTTTAACTTCGATTCAGGGTATTTATCCATGAACTGTTGAAATCCAGCGGAAGTACTCAGTTTGGTTGCCAGTAAATATCCAAGAGAATCACGCATTTCAATTGCTGTGAATCTTTCTGTAGCCCACAAATGTTTTGCCTGATACTTATTCAGGCTTTCTTCATTCGGCTGTTTCAATTCTATCAAAAACAATTCATGAGAAATCTGAGCTCTCAGATCGGCAATGTGCAAGTAATCGAAACCGTACTTGGAGAGTTTCTCCTTTGTTTTATCAGAAGTCTTGTTGTAACAGCCTTCAGCTATCTGCACACAAACCAATGCCGAATCCAATGAATGAAACGGATTATCAGTTCGCGCATAAATACTCGCTAAACCGTAATTAGCAGCACAAGGCTCCTTCTTTAAATACTTAACAAAGATTTTTTTCGCTTCAAAATAGTTGAACTGCTGAAGGGCTTCATACCCTTTAGAGATTCCACCTGCAAATACTGCTGGTGCCAGAAGAAAAAAAGTAAAAAAGACTATCGCCCTAAACATATCGCAAAAATAATTTCATTTCGGGTATGGGTAACAGCAATGAGAATTAAAATTAGACAATATTTCCAACAGTTTTGAACATTATCGAGCTTCCAATGCGAAATCGGGGATTTATTTCCCGCGGACGAGCACAGAAGAACGCGGATGAACTTAAAACTATTTCCCGCAGAGTGCGCTATAGGACGCAGAGGAATTTAGAATTAATTACCAAAAAAAAACATAGGAGAAAGAGGAGCGTAAAGGAGGAATAAATCTTTGCGCTCTTCTTTCTTTGCGTTAGATTGTAATCAATTTGTTCTTCTTTTGATTAGGCACAAAAAAAGCCCTGACTTATCATCAGAGCTTTTACAATATCTTGTAAAGAAATTATTTCTTGTATTTACCGTAACGGTTATTGAATTTATCAATACGTCCAGCAGTATCCACGAATTGAACAACTCCAGTAAAGAACGGGTGAGACTTGTGAGAGATATCCAATTTTACCAATGGATATTCATTTCCATCTTCCCACTTAATTGTTTCAGATGAAGTCGCTGATGAATGGCAAACAAATGAATACTCATTTGTCATGTCTTTAAAAACAACCAATCTATAATCTTCTGGGTGAATTCCTGCTTTCATGTTCTTTAATTCTATATTATCTCCGAAATTTCGGTTTGCAAAAATAGGCAAACTTTTCAATGATACAAACCTGTTTGCGTTTTTTTTTCGATTATTCTACAATTAATCTCATTGGAAGTGCATAAACTGCTCCAACAGGAATTACAAAATAAGCTCCGGACTGTAATTGGCTTACATCAAACTTGTTGTTTTCAACCTTAATTTGAGCAACCATACTCCCCGCCAAATCAATCACTTGAATGGTTTCCACATTATCAATTCCAATTACTTTCACGAAATCGCTTGTAGGATTTGGAACCACATTCCAATTAATTGCTTCTTCTTTTAATCCAACTGAACAACCAGGACTACAAAATGTAATTGTTCCGGCAACAGTTCCAATATTGAAATCGAATCCGTTCATTGTAGCGGTTGCATCACAAATATCCAAGGTTCCAATAATATCAGCTGCGTTGTATGAATCTCCATTAACACAGATATCACCCGTTCCCTGAACATCTTCTGAAAAATACAAATCCTGAGCTACTGTCAACAATCCATTCATATCCAGCAAAGCTGTTCCCATAATTGTGTCTCCCGAATAAAATGATCCGGCACATTCAAGCAACGTTCCGGAAGAAGTGGTGAAATCACCTGAACTGTACATGTTTCCATCTGTATGGATGAATCCGGAAGATAAATTTGCCGTTCCAGACGAACCGAAAGCTGATGCATAAGTATAACCGCTTGTGAATGTCATATTTCCCGTATTTCCTACAGAATCAGCCATCATTTCACCTGCAAGAACAAAATTCCCTGTATTCAAAATATCGCCACCCATCAACAAACCGTTTTGCTGAAAAGTTCCTTCTGTCAACAAACTGTCCACTTCAAGCGTATTTCCTGCATTCAGATAGCTACCTGTAGTTCCAACGTAAATGGCATTATTGATACGAATTGTTCCTGACGCAGTAGTTTCAACACTTCCATTATTGGTAACAGAAATACTTTCCATTTTAAACTCTCCGGAAACGTTTAATTCACTATTTGCACCATCAATAGCCAAAACATGCGTTCCATTTTGAATAAGCGATTTCCCGGCATTAACAGTAATTGAACCACCGTTATTCACAATCCAATCTACATCCATCGCCACATTGTGGTTGATAATGATATGATCATCTGTTGAAGGAAAACAAAAGCAATCCCAGGTTAACGGACTGGAAGCATTTCCATTTTGTGTAGAAGTGATTGTTGCCTGACCTGAAGCCGCAACTGGCAAACAAAGTAAAACGAAATAGTAGAGTTTCTTCATAGCGTAAATTTCTACTCAAATGTATGAATTCAATGCGAATAAGAAAATAATGATTCACCTCTATCAAATATTTTTTAAGGTGAAACGTTAACTTTAGACCGATGAAAAAACTATTTTTCTATTTAATCCTTGTTGCAATTGCCGGATCAAGCTCTATGCTAGGGTCTTGCAAGAAATTGAAAGGTTTCTCAAAAGGCAATCTTGAATTCTCTGTTGACACTGTTGTTTTTGATACTGTGTTCACTACAATTGGTTCTACAACCAAGCAATTCAAGATCTACAACAAAGACAATAAAGAAATTACCATTGACGAAGTTGAATTGGTTGGAGGAAGTAATTCTCCATTCCGATTAAATCTGGACGGGCTTCAGGGAACATCGTTTTCAAACCTGAAACTTGCTGGTGGAGATTCTCTTTTCTGCTTTGTGGAAGTAACACTTGATCCGAATGGAGGCGTTTTGCCGTTAGTCGTTGAAGATTCTATACGCTTTCAAACCAATGGCGTTGATCAATACGTAAAACTGGCTGTTTGGGGTCAGGACATGTATTACCACTACTCCAACTTCAAAGCAGAAATCTTTGACACAAATGAAGGTGTTTGGCCAAACGACAAACCGCATGTCATTTACGGAGCCGCCATTATTGATTCAGCTAAAACACTAGACATTCTTCCCAACACGCAAATTTACATGCACAAGAACAGTATTCTCTATAACTATAAAGGGACGCTGAATATTAATGGAACGTACGGAAATGAAGTTGTCATACAAGGCGATCGACTGGAATCTGATTATGATAACGTTTCCGGACAATACTATGGGGTTTATTTCCATCAATCTAGACCATCCACTGTCAATTACGCCATTATCAAGAATTCCACAGCCGGAATACATGCATACGGAAAAGATCCAACGGTTGTCAGCGGCCCGAATGTAACTATAAAGAATACCAAGATCTCAAACGCCGCAAGCTACGGATTGTTCCTGTTTGCTGGTCCAAATGTAGAAGCAGAAAATACACTCGTTCACAGCAACGGCGTTCATGCTTTGATCGTTCTCCAAGGTGCCGATTTCGTTTTCACACATTGTGATTTCCTTGGTTACGGAGCTGGAGATTACACCTCGCCAGCAGTAGGAATCCGAAACTATTATACGGATGCAGATGGAATTACCAATGTGGGACAGATCAATCAGGGCGAATTCAGAAACTGTGTGATCTATGGTTACGATGAAGATCAGTTGGCTTTCGACACCTTACAACCTGGAGGAGTGAATATCAACGTGGATTTCACGAATTGTTTAATCAAAACTACTTTGGGTCAGTCTAGTAATGTATTTCACTCCAGTTTGTTCAATCTGAATCCTGTATTTATTGATATTGGTGGGAAAAACTTTGATTTCGCAAGTTTGAGTTCGGCTTTGAATAATGCAGGAATGATACTTTCTGGCGTATTGAATTCAGACATTGATTCTGTACCTAAAGATTCTCCACCTGATATAGGTTGTTACCAAGGACCGATATAATGTAACCTTATCATCTGTTCAGCTTTATTGAGTTGTCAAATTATATAAATTGAAAAATTCAACCTTCATCCATACATGTTTCATTACTCTTGTTGTTATTCTGACGACTTTAAACTCTTATTCACAACAGTATGATTTTCATGTTATTGGAAATGGAGAATTTGAACAACGAATCGATATTGAAATTGAAGACAACACCTTAGCCAGTCCAATTTCTTCCATTTATTGGGAAGTTCGACAATTCATGCCAGACCATATTGTATACGTTTATGCAAATGACTCTGTTGAACGTATCAATGTGAACGGAATCCCCTACATATCGACAATCTATGAAACGGAATATCTATTTGAAGGCTTCATTGAATCAATAGAACTTCCATTTTGGGAAACTGGAATAATACTACTTCCATCTCCCATACTTGGAAAACAAATCACAATCACTATTGAGCGTAGGAAAGTTCAATTAACTGAACCCGTAAAAAAATAGATTTATCAAATGAACTTGCTAATGTTGGTGAAAAACTTTGATTTTGCAAGTCTGAGTTCGGCTTTGAATAACGCAGGTATGATTATCTCAGGAGCCTTGACAGTAGATATTGACACAAAACCCAAAGATTCTCCACCCGACATTGGTTGTTACCAGGGACCGACATAATATGAATCCAACCCACAACTTAACATTAATAAATTGTTAAGCACAATGTAAATCAGTATTTTTGGGAACTGCAAATGCTACCCATGATACGTTTTACCCTACTTTTCCTTTTAGGAATTACTTTCTCTTTTACAGCAAACGCTCAAATCGTTATTAACGAGGGAAGCAACAGAAACTACAACGCTATCCCCGATGAAGATGGCGATTTCCCTGATTGGATCGAACTTTACAATTCAGGAACAGATACGGTTTCGTTGTACAATTATTCGTTGACAGATAATCAAAACAATCCGCAGAAGTGGCAATTCCCTTCTGTCAAAATTGCTCCGAACGAATACAAAGTTGTTTTTTGCAGCGGAAAAGACAGAAAACCCATTTCGGATTTCACCAACGTACTTACGGCGGTAAATTATAATCCAACAACGGGTTGGAATACACATAACTTCACTACTCCATTCTATTGGGATGGTGTTTCGAATATCCTTATCAACACTTGTTCTTATAGCAGTTTGGGGTATACGGAAAGTTCCGTTTTTAATCAAAGTTCAACAGCTTTTCCATCTACCACTTTCCTTTTTCAGGACGGAAGTGATGCAGCTTGTTGGGGAGCAGCCGGAAATGCTGTTAGTCAACGACCAAATATGCGTTTGAACGGAATGACTATTGGAACGGGAACGATTCAAAACTCACCGACTGATTATCCAGCACCATACGGAAACTGGTATTGGGCTGCGAAACACCAAATGTTGATTCGTGCTTCTGAATTGACAGCAGCAGGATTAACAGCAGGAATGATAAACAATCTTGGTTTCGACGTTGTTAGTACTAACCCTTCGATGGTTTATGATTATGTGGAAATTGACATGAAATTGGTGGCTTACGCAGATATGTCGACCACTTTTGAAACGGTAAACCCGAATTTATATCAACACACCAATTTCTCCATTTCTCAAGATGGTGAAGGAATTACACTTTACAATTCGGGAATTATCGAGCAAAGCACCTTGAATGTTGAGTGTGAAAACCTGAATGAAAGTACAGGGCTTTATCCGGATGCAAGTGCGAATGTGGTTTTCTTTGAAGCGCCAACACCAGAGGCTACAAATAACAATACTGCTGGATTCACAGAACATTTACTAGCTCCTGTTTTCTCTGATCAAAGTGGAATTTACGGCACAACAGTGAATGTAACGATCACTAATCCAAATGGTGGTGGTTCACAAGTTCGTTATACGACCGATGGAAGTGAGCCGACAATTTCTTCTACTTTATACAACGGAAATGCTATTCCTATTTTCTACTCTAACGTTCTGCGTGCAAGAGCATTTGAAACAGGTAAATTGCCAAGTCCAATTACTGCTTCTTCTTATTTGTTGGGAATCAGTCATGAAACTCCAATCATTTCAATCATCACGGATAACGAAAACCTTTACGGTCCAACGGGTATTTTCGACAACTGGCAGTTCGATTGGCAGCGTCCAGCTCACATTGATTACTTCTTACAAGATTCAACAACTGTACTTTTCTCACAAAATACAGGAATGCAAGTCGACGGTGGCTGGGGCGGAAGTCGTTCTCATCCGCAGCACTCTTTCCGTTTGGAACTAGCGAATGGAACTTTGGGTGAAGATCCGGTTCACTACCCTATCATTCCAAATCGACCAACACGAGATAAATACAGTAATTTCTATTTAAGAAACGGAAGTAATCAATTCTTACAATTCCCTTACAAAGAAGCTTCTCAGGAAGAAATGATGTCAGGGACAACAAACAATTACTACTCTGCATGGCGACCAGTTTCGGTTTACATCAACGGGGGATATTTCGGTTTGTACGAATTGCGTGAAAAGATTGACGATGAGTTTTTCAAAGAATACGACGATGCAGATAAGGATTCAACTGATATTCTTTCGTTGAGTGCATGGCAAAATTTCGTTCTACGTTCAATTAAAGGAAATCCGGTAGACACGTTTTACGCAGCTTACAATCAATTCAATGCTTTGAATCCCGCTTCTCCGAATTATTGGAATCAGGCAGATCAGTATTTCGATCAAACCTATTACACAGACTACATTATTGCCGAATCGTGGATGGGAAATACCGATTGGCCTGGAAACAACATTAAGATCTATCGTTCAAATAAAACCAATTTCCGATACCGTTTCTGTACGATTGATATGGAATTAGCGCTTGCTCCCTTCTCTTGGTCCGATTGCTACTCAGATCATATTGATTATATGCTTGGACAAAGTACTGATAATCCTTACATCAACATTTGGCTGCAGGGAATGCAGAACAATCAGTTTCACGACTATTTCATCAATCGTTTTGCTGACGTAATGAATACAGAATATCTACCGTCTCGCTTATTGGCAACGGAAAATAGTTTCTTCGACCAAACGGTAGTTGAAATGCAAAAAGAATATGCACGCTGGGGAAATCCAAATGATATTCCCGGACAAATGAACAATTTGTACAACAGCCACCAAACTTTTCAGGATCAATTAACGGAAAGAAGTAATCAGGTTCGAAATCATATCGAAGACAACTTCAACTTACCGAATCAAGTGGATCTGACGTTGAACGTTCATCCTGCAGGAGCCGGAGTTATTCATATTAGTACAATTACACCAGAAGAATATCCATGGAATGGAATTTACTTCAACGGAGTTCCAATTAAGATTGAAGCAGTTGGAAATGTAGGCTACAGTTTCTCCAATTGGGGTTCAAATGGCTTGATCACAGATGTTTTGAATCACATTTTCCTGGACACGCTTGATGCTTCAACTATTCAGTTTGACGCCTATTTTGAAGCTTGGGGAGTTGGTGTAGATGAAAACACGGAAGTAAACGGTAGATCGGAAGAGCGTCGTGTAGGGAAAGAGTGTAGATCTCGGTGGTCG
>CAMLET010000086.1 GCA_946479125.1 uncultured Flavobacteriales bacterium | reverse complement strand
ATACAATTCGAAATGAAGGTGCTCCAACCATTTCTGCCGATGGTAGAAGTTTGATCTTCGTTGCTTGTTCTATGGGCGATGTAGCTGATTATGGTGATGGAAGATCCGGAAAAGGAAGCTGTGACTTGTTCATCACAAAACGAATGGGACAACAATGGTCGAATCCCATAAACCTTGCGGGAAAGATCAATACGGGAAGCTGGGAATCGCAACCTTCACTTTCGGCGGATGGAAAATCGTTATACTTTATTCGTAGAATCAGCAAACAAGGAGCAGAATCTGATGCTGATATCTTTGTTTCAACTATTAAGGAAGATGGTTCATGGGGCGATCCGGTTCGCTTACCAAATACGGTAAATAGTCCAACTATGGAAGAATCTGTTTTGATTCATCCGGATGGAAAAACATTGTACTTTGCTTCTCGCGGTCATGGAGGTTTTGGTGGATTGGATCTTTTCGTTTCAAGAATGGATGCTAACGGAAATTGGAGTCAGGCAGAAAACCTTGGTTACCCAATCAATACTCAATACGACGAAAATTCATTAATGGTAAGTGCTGACGGTGAAATTGCATTTTTCGCGTCCGACAGAAAAGGTGGCTACGGTGATTTGGATATTTACTATTTCGTGATGCCTGAACATGCTAAACCAACAAAAACATTGTATTTCGACGGATTGGTATTCGATGCAACTACCAAGAAACCACTTCCAGGAAAATTCTCATTGATCGATCTGAAAACAGGAAAAGAAATTATTGTTGCTGAGGCGGATCCTACAAACGGTTCGTTTACAGTTTCACTTCCAGTGAATTGTGAATACGCTTTGAATGTTTCTTATCCGGGATACAACTTCTACTCTCAGAATTTCAATATGACCATTCCAGAGAATCAGGAAGTTTATCACATGGATGTTCCGTTGATTCCAATTACATCATCAGATGTTGTTACATTGAAAAACGTTTTCTTCGACTTGAACAAGGCAACTTTACGTCCGGAATCAACTGTTGAATTGAATAAACTGCGTGATTTCCTGAAAGCAAATCCAACAGTTAAAATTCAAATTGCCGGACATACCGATACGCAAGGCGATGCTGCTGAAAACCAAAAATTATCAGATGCCCGTGCAAAAGCGGTTGTAGATTTCCTTGTAACTAACGGAATTGCAGCTACACGTTTAAGTTCGAAAGGTTATGGTGAAACAAAACCAATTGTAACAGACGAAGCCATAGCGAAAATGACTAGTGAAGTGGCTAAACAAAAAGCACATCAGGAAAACCGTAGAACGGAATATACTATCGTTAAATAATGTATTTACTAAAGCTTGTACGTCCGATAAATCTGCTTGTCATTGCATTGACAATGTATGCCATGCGGGTTTATTTTATTCCGCGAATCAATATTGAATTAGTTCCCGGAAGTACTGAGCCGTTCGACTTTTTTCTACTTGTATTTTCTACTGTCTTAATTGCTGCGGCTGGAAATATCATTAACGATTATTTCGATGTAAAGGCTGACAAGATCAACAAACCGCACAAGGTAATTATCGGGAAATACGTAAAACCACGATGGGCAATTGTTCTTCATTGGACAATGAATTTCATTGCGTTTTCCATTGCGTGTTACCTGAGCTGGCGTTATGAAACGTTTTGGTATGTCTTCATTCATTTGCTAAGCATCAATGCACTTTGGTTCTATTCCATGTATTTCAAACGCAAATTCCTGATTGGTAATGTGATTATTGCAGGATTAACTGCCTTGGTTCCCATTCTTTGCGGAATTCACTTTTTGGAATTTATTCAAAGTCAAAGAGACTACCTTCCAAGCAGTTGGTCAATAGAAACAACACTCGAAACACCATGGCATACAGGCTGGGCTTTTGGAAGCTACTTCAACACCTTCTTTGGTTTGGTCTTTGCATTTTATGCTGGAACATTGAATTTGATTCGTGAAATCATTAAAGACATTGAAGACGTCACCGGAGATTTGATTCTTCGTGCAAAAACACTTCCTATTGTTCTTGGTAAACGTAAAACCAAACGAATTGCAATCATTCTGTTGATCTTGCTTTTACTTACTTCTGTACCATTCCTGATCGATGGCTATTTCTTGTACAACATTCGCTTTCTGAAAGCCTTTGCTCCAGTTTTTCTCATTCCAGTTGGTGTTCTTTTCGTAATCGGATTGTTGAGCTTGAAGGACGATAAGCGAAATTTGAGACGAGCAGATCTTCTTCTTAAAATTTTGATGGTTATTGGTTGCTCAATGCCCTTTTACTGGTATTTCTTATGATAAAAAAGTTGATTTTAGGTTCGGGTTCACCTCGAAGAAAAGAATTACTTGCTGGTTTAGGTTTCACTTTTGAGATCAGAACCAAAGATACCGATGAAACTTACCCGAACACTTTGGAATTATCTGATGTTCCTGAATATTTAGCAGAACTAAAAGCCAAAGCTCTTTTTGATGAATTAGCTGATGACGAAATCGTTTTGTGTGCAGATACTGTTGTAATTCTGAAAGGAAGAATTTTAGGAAAACCAACATCGCGTGAAGAAGCCATTGAAATGCTTACCGAATTAGCCGGTGAAACTCACGAAGTGATTACCGGAGTTTTTATTGGGAATCGATCGGCTCATAGTTGCTTTTCAGACAGAACGGAAGTTACGTTTGGCAAACTGACTCAAAACGAAATTGCAAATTACATCGATAACTACAAACCTTTCGATAAGGCTGGTTCTTACGGCGTACAAGAATGGATTGGTTATGTTGCTGTTGAAAAGATGAATGGAAGCTATACAACTGTTATGGGGTTGCCAACGCATTTGGTTTATAAGGAACTGAAAAAATTAATTTAAAATGTAAAATGTAGAATTGAAAAGGTTAATACTGCTTTTTAGTACTAAGCCTACTTCTACATTTTCAATTTTCAATTGTCGCGATTTCCATTCGTTCATCAACAACTACCAGAATATTTCCTTGTGCGTTGAATTCGATATAATTGATTGCACCGTCAGCGATTTCACAATTGGCAGCTGCTACCTGAAGAAGTCTATTGTTTGAAAGGTTCAACACCAACTCTTCCATTATATAATTCTTGCCCGGAATTATCTCAAAATTGTCATCAAACTCTTCAAAGAAGTTCCATTTGATAGTCACTGATTGAACTGTTTCGTTCACAAAATCAAAAACATGATCGACATCTTCCAACTGATAAAATGGAATTTCGGCTAAAAGATCTTCAGGATTTCCAAAAATACAATCAACCAACTCTTGCTTTCTACTCCAGCCAATTACCAATGATTCTTCTTCGAAAACAATTTCAATTGCTCCATCAACTGCCAGTTTGTTCGTGTCGATGGCATAATAATGCTCTGCAACGTTATAGAGTTTTACTTCCTTAACTGTTTTTCCGATTAAAAGGTTTTCAATTGTTTGGGTGTCGAGAAATGCCATGTCGTTTACTTTGAAAGCCAAATCTACAAATAAAAGAAGGGAAAGTATTAACCGCAAAGAAAGAAGAGCGCAAAGGTGATACAATCTTTGCGCTCTTCTTTCTTTGCGGTTATTTGTTATAATTTCTATTCTCCGTTTGAAACAATTATTGCTTCACAAATTGTGTAGTTCGGATTCCTTTTTCACCGATCACTCGAACCAGATACATTCCGGAATTCAATTGATCAATATTAAAATCAACACCAATTGCATAGTTTTCTGGCGTTGCTATTTTCGTTTCAATGATTCTTCCATTCAAATCCAGGATCTGAATTTCCATTTGCTCACCCAAATTTCCAACGTACTCCACTCTGATTTTATCAGTAGAAGGATTCGGGAATACCATGAATTCATCCGCTTTTTCATTTTTCGGAGTACTTAAGGTAAATCCAACTGTGAAATCATATCTGTGGTAAGAACCGAAATCAGTAGTAAAGTTCTCTACAATTCCTCCTCCAACTTCACGTACTCGGAAATTCCCCGACGTTTCACCTTCTACTTGTGCTGAATACCAGAATCCAATTCCATCGTCGTCAGAATCTTCATAGATAATAGAATAACATCCTGGAGCAAGATCAAAGGTATCCTTGTACTCTGTTGAATTCGCCATAGATAATCTCTCAAAAATGATGTTTCCAGCTCCGTCAATCAAACGCCATTTGTTTTCTACAGCTCTGTTGTTGGTTTTGTACCATGCATAGAAATGGTGGTTTACTGTTTCAGGCGCGTTGTATTTCGTTTTGAATGTGTTGTTGTTTGCATATTCATCGCCAGTTGCAGATCCGTTAATCGCTGCAATTTGAGCAGTGAAACCATTTGAAACAGCAGCCCCAAACCAGAACCAGTTATCAGCAGGAACTTCAACAACCTCTTTTTCCAGAAAACCTAGATTTCCTGTCCAAGTATAAGTTCCTACGTGATCTTCAGAAACCCAATAGTTGATCTGACAAGAAGTCAATGGCTGCGCTCCCGTATTCTGAATAATCACTCTTGGATTTGAACATGTTGGATTGTATTTACTGTAATACTCGTAGTTATTTGGATTCAAAACATCTACCAAAGCTGCATCGTGTTGGAAATTCGGAGCGGAGTATGAAACCAAGTCAATAGCCGTAACATAATTACCACCTGCCTGACCTGGATCATTTCCCGGAACATCATCAATATCGTAATCCAATGTAACTGTTGTTCCCGGAGTAACATATGGAGTCAATTCGTGATCGTGTTCTTTTACCATATCACCCGGACACCAGCCCTCCCTTGCATAAGGCCATGTTCCACCCTGACCAATATTTGGATTCTCACCACACTCATTGGTTTGCCAAATATGCCAATCGAAACGTTCAATTCCGTTTACCAAAATCTTGTGTTCTTTATCAGCCCATTCACAACAAGCACCATCTCCTACTTGTCCGTGACCAGAAAGACGTGTTTTGATCTTGAACATAGAAGAAGTATCAGCCAATTCAACTGTAGTTGCAGTCAACACAACGTCATTCGCCATTTGGGCATAATTGTAACTCGTCCAGTTTTGCCAAACAGGTTCTACATTGTGCACATCACGAGGAGGAATTCCTTCAATGAATGCGAACTTTAAATCGATCAATTCCTGTGTGTTATGAGCCGCCAAATCTACCAATCCATGCATGAATTGCTGGTAATCTGTTACGTCATAGATCCATGAAAATCCTTGTGGACCAAGATCGAAGCTAATTCCGTAAGGTGTAATGTATCGACCAATTTCAATGTCGTTGATATCCTCAAACGGAGCATTGTAGTAAGTAATTGTATCGTTGATCAGAGTATCTTCATTGATACTGTTTCCAGTTCCAATTACCACCGCTGCAATATCCAGGGTATCTATTGTTCCCTCATCGTATGTCAACATATTGTCAATAATATGGAAACTGTTATCTGATGGGGCATACTCAAAAACAACACTTGTTTTAGGGTAAAGTGCAACCAATTCCGTTGACGCAGCTACAGTATTCATTGTTCCTTGAGCTAAACTCGTTTTTGGAACTGATGTCATTGATTCTGTTCCTGTAACCGGAGTTTGATCATGTGCAACCATGTTTGAAGTAAGTGTTGCACCAAGACGTTCGTGAGCAGATCTGTCAATCATTGCTAATTGTCCATCGAAATCATAATAAACTTCCAATTCAGCATAATTCGGGTGGGAAGCATCCGTTTTCTTGTTCTTCCAGCTGGCAATTGTTGCAGCATCAAGAGCTCCCGACCAAACTTTAAACTCGTCGATATTTCCTTTCCAGTTATTCGTAGTACTTTGATTTGCACCAAGGAAGAATTTTGTGATTGTTCCGACCGGTCGATTTAGAGAATTTCCTGAATGCCACAAAACTCCATCCAAATAAATGAACATTTGTCCGGTTGACGTTTTCTTTACAAATGCCCAGTGATGCCACGAATTATCCATAACTGCAGCAGAAGTTACTTTAGAAATTCGATCGTATCCGTTTCCTTGTCCGGCGTCCCAATAAAGAGTATTGTCCGACCAAGGCATGTGAATGTTCAAACTTCTGTCGTTAAGCGAATCAACTGCTTCTAAAATAGAAGTATTCACTCCTGTGTTTCCGTTTCCTTTCGACCAGAATTCGATAGTTACATCGTCACCTAAATCAACATTACTCATATTGATCTCAGCGTAGTTGGTCCCAGCACAAACAAATGTTCCATTTGAATTGTTGTAACTCAATGTGTTTGCGCTAGTGTTTACAGCAGCTAAATCTAAAGTTGTTAGCGAAGTTCTCGCATCATCATAAGAAACCTCAATTACAATGTTCGAAGAACCGTCGTAATTAAAAGGTGATGAGAAGTTGATTGAATTTGTTCCGGAAATAATGTTATTCAGTGCAGCGTCATAAACGGTTGTAAAGCCTGAAGTTTCCCAAGCTGTCAAAGTTGACAAACCAGTTGATTTGATTTTTACTTTGAAACCTTGCAACGAACTTAATGTATTCATGAAATCCAATTGCATTGCCTGAATATCACCAGCAGTTACACCAGCAGAAGCTAGTTCAGCAGCGGAAATAATCCATTGCAATTTCCCACCGTTGTTTCCATTTTGCACAAAAGCCATGTTTGCAGCACTTGTTCCGGAAACTGGATAAAAGTTCACTGCATTCTGAGTTCGTGAGGAAATATTACGCGTTTGTTGGTCGTAATAAGGTGTTGAAGTATACGGATAAGTTACCGGCGAGGTCAAATTCACGCGGTATTTGTTTCCATCTACACGCACTGAATCAAAAAGTCCAGTGTGTTCAAAGATTCTCGTATACGTCAAGTAATCCCATTCTCCACAATTGTATTGATCCCAGGTTGTAAGCGGACTACATTTCAATTTGTAGTACATCAACACCTTTTCGAAACGTTGATTATCTAAAGAGGCTGGGAATTGGAAATTGGATCTTCGGGTTACAATACTATCGAAAGTGAACGTTTGTACCCAAGTGGTGTCCTGAGCAAACGATTGTAATCCGGAAAAAGCAATCAGAGTGAGTAAAATTATTTTCTTCATGTTTGTTTTATAGAAACACGAAGTTACTGATTGCTACATCAATTTAGAGCTGAGAAAACGGACAATAACAAGACAACTGTTGGAATGCTTACAAAAAGTTCAAAATAAGTTTCAAATGTTCAAAGTATTGAACTGCATGAATTGAACCTTTTGATCCTTTTGAACTTTGTTAGTACAATTTAAAAACGGGTAAACGATTGAATGTTTTGCTTTCGAAGTATTCCGAATTTTGGTAGATAAAGAACAATTGTGCCCAACTGTCCGACGCAAAGGCGGAATCAGAAGCTTTCTTAGCTTCAACCTCCTGCTTTAACTGAGGATTTTCTTTTAAAATTTCCAGTGCCTTTTCCTCGAAAACATAGGCAGAGAAGTATTCTTTTTCCTGAATATAACTGTCCATGAAATTCCAATTGAAATAAGAATCTTCTGCTTTTGGTTCCAAAACAGATAGAATGAAATTGCGCTTAGGCTGTTGTGTAGAGATAATAACACTTCCCGCTGGAACCGGAACCTTTTCTTCCTGTTCAACCAATTCCAATGAGTTATGCAGATAATGACCTTCGTACGGGCGAGATCCTGATTTAACGTTTTTAACACGTAAAGTAGATACAGAGCGGTCAGTTGAAGTCATTTCTTCCATTAAAACACCATTTTCCTGCAGCATTTTGATGATTTCTTTCGCTTCTCTTGAAACGATATAAGCATTTGGAATTGATGTGGAATCGTTGCTATTGTAGCTGTTATAATATGGAACTTGTTTTGAATACGGTTTCGTTCTATCGTAAAACAAACGATCCAATCCAGTCACTTCACTCTTCTTATAAGTCGCTTCATAACCTTTAAACAGAAATGGAACTGATTCTCCTGTTGCTTGATAATTAAACTTGAAATGCGTTTTTTTTAAGCTAGATTCAATAGCTTCTTTCCTTGCCACTTCAATACTTTCTTTGTTCTCACCTGTCCAATGTATCAAGAATTGAAGGTAATCATGTGTCGACTGAACGCGCTGCGGAAAAGGTTTCAACATATGCGTTTCCACTGTAAAACTTAGCGAATGAAAAAGGCTTGCATATCCCATTGCATATCTTGGAAGATCGTTGAACGCTACAATTCCTGAATCGGGAGTTTCAGCTTTTGTTTCCACATAAGGTGCCCAATCCCATTTGTTCTTTTTCAACTCCTTGGTCATTTCGGGTAATAGTTTATTGTATGTCAATTCCCGAACACTTGCTTCCAATCTTTCCTTTAAAGAAGTAATGAGTGTTAAGGTATACTGATAGTCTGCACCATTAGAAACATGCGTATCCACAAAAACATCGGGGTCTAGTGCCTGATAGATTTTGACAAAAGTGTGGGCATTTTCAGAATCCATTTTAATGAAATCGCGATTCAAATCCAGATTCTGTGCATTTCCTCTAAAGCCGTATTCTATTGGTCCATCCTGATTTGCACGCGAACTTCCGGAACGATTGAGCATTCCACCCACATTATACGCCGGAATAATTGCTATGATTGGTAAACCCTTGGTTTTATTTCCGGATTTTATCCAGTTTTGAATCCAAAGCAAACAAGCATTTACACCATCAGGTTCGCCCGGATGAATGGCATTATTGATCAGTATTGTCGTTCCATTTCGTGCATTTTCAAAAGCTTGAACAGAATCTTTACCAGCATTGATCAAACAAACATAAAGCGGAAATTCTGTATCTGAACTTCCCATGTTGTAAAGGCAAATCTCTTCGTGCTTACTGTCCCACTCTTTGTATTGAGCAATCAACTCAGAATAATTTGGGGTTGTATTTCCGTCGTATTGAGAGAAAGCAAAAGCTGGGAGAAGCGTAAACAAAAAGAGAAGTTTCATGGAATGAAATTACAAAATGTGTTGGAATAATAATGGAAGATATATGTAGTGGAAGGTCGCGACCTTCCATTACAATACCCCAAAAATTTTGAAATCAGAAGCGAATTTCATTTTGTGAAACTTTAAATGAAAAGTGTGAAATATCACCGAAAAAAGTAGGAAATATGTAAAGACATTTCCCCTTTTCATCCTTAACTTCAAAGCATGATAGGCAGAAAAGTAGTCATCATTGGTGGTGGCTTTGCAGGATTAAATCTTGCCCGAAAATTATCTAAAACAGACTGTCATGTGGTACTTGTCGACAAACAAAATCACCACATGTTTCAACCACTCTTTTATCAGGTTGCCAGCGCGCGACTTGAGCCTTCAAGTATTTCTTTTCCGTTCAGAGCTCTTTTTAAAAGAAAGAAAAACGTCGAGTTCTGTTATGCTACAGTAAAAGCTGTTATTCCGGATGAGAAACGAATTGAAACCAGTATGGGAAGTTTGTATTACGATGAATTAGTAATCGCTACGGGATGTCGAACAAATTTCTTTGGAAACGAAGACATTGCTCGCTATTCCATGGCCATGAAAAACACGCAGCAAACCATTCATATTCGTAATTCAATTCTTTCAAAGTTTGAGAAGATCATGTTTGTTGACGATAAAGAGCGTGAGGAATTG
>CAMLET010000085.1 GCA_946479125.1 uncultured Flavobacteriales bacterium | reverse complement strand
CTCAATAAGTTCAATCCATAAGGTCGCGTTCCAGCATCTAAATGACAATTCGTGCAATTCATTTTATTGCCAAGATATTTCCCCACAACACCTTCAGGACCTAAATAATATGCGGTATTCACCATCAATTTACGTCCATATCGAACCATATCACCAAATTCGTCATCCGGAATATCATTTGTATCCGGAGCAAACCAAACATCTTCCACTTCAGCAAGTTTTTCTACTTTATTGTTCGCCTTTGGATCAGCCGAACATTTCCAACAAATTGCAGCAATTAAAAGAAACAAAAAGAAGTAATTTGATTTGATTGATTTCATGCAGGGAAAAAGAACTTATTTTTGACGAAATTACCAAATTAGCAATGAAGTACATCGCTTTATTCATTTTCATATTTCTGATAAGCGGTTTCTGTAATTCACAGTATTATCCGGCGCAGAACGCTCACCTCAATTTTTCTTCTATCTGCTTCCAGTTTCCGCATCAAAACAAAGCAGATAACTACGTTCTGAAAATCTATAACGACAAAAGTTCTGTCATTAAAACGCTGGAATCGAAAGCCAATAAAATTGTGGTAAACGACTTTGAATACGGCAAGGGCTATTTTTGGCAAATTAACGCTCTGAAAGAAAAAGAAGTCGTTTTTGAATCACCAATAATGCACTTCGACATTGATACCATTCTCAATAAAGCCGATTTGCGTTTTGTGAAGACAACTTATCAAAAACAAGCCTGTTCTAACGAATTGTTTGTTTACGACTATGCCGGAATGGTATTGAACCGAAGAACTGAAACGTTGTGGTTTATCCCGAAAAGTGAGGATGGTGTTCCGATTTCAAAAGGAATGCGGGATTTGAAACTGACAAGAGACGGTACTTTTTTGGCGTTAATCGACAGTATGGCCTACGAGTTTGACCTTGAAGGAAAAATTATATGGCAAGCTCCGAATTCAGGTCAAATCTCAAAACGAAATACAGAGGACTATCATCACGACATTCAAAAATTGGAAAACGGGAATTATATCGTACTTGGAAACGAAAAGATCCGTTCAAAATTTAAGGGCGAAAAGGATTCCGTTAGTTATGAATCGGGATTTATTGTTGAGTATAACAGAGAAGGTAAGATTGTTTGGCTTTGGAAAGCAAGGGATTTTTTCACTCCTGACCTCTTGGCACTTCAGAGGAAAGAAGATGGACGTGTGAATCCGGCTACACATATGAATTCCTTTCAACTCGATGGAAACTTCATTTATGTGGGTTTTAGAGACGCATCCTGGATCCTGAAAATTGACCGTATCACAAAAACCGTCGTTGAACTTTATGGCGGAACGGATTCTGGGCTCGAAAATCATTATGCAAAAGGACTTTTCCGCTTTCAACACGATAGTGAACTTTTGGCAGGTGGAACTTCAATGGCAATCATCAACAACGATTCCATTGCGGATCCGAAAATAGTGAGCAGTATGCTGATCTTTTCTCTTGGAGATCTTCAGCATCAAAAAGGTGAATTACTTTATCGTTTTCCTTTTAACTACGATTCAAAAACTTCAGGGAAAAGTCAGAAAATGGGAAATGTTACCCAGCTGAGGAACGGAAATTTCCTTATTAACATGGGTTCACTAAATCGGGTGATTGAAATAACGCCTGAAAGTAAAGTGGTTTGGGATTGTTTCACCGAAAAATTGGATTCAACCAAGCGTTACTATCATGCTTTCTCCCATTATCGGGTTTCAACCTGTTCCTCGCTTTTTCCAAACGTGTTTTCGGCAAAACCAACAGTTTATAGTAAATCTCCCGGAAACATTAAGTTGGATCTGACCATCATCAACGTTGGAAGTGATACCCAGAGCTACGAAATTTATGCGTTAAACAAGAAAAACGACATCATTTCCGGCTTCAGTAAGGAAGTAAGTAACCTTAAAACAAATGCTTCAAAAACCATAGAATTACTATCGAATGACAAGCGAATAGTTAGTTTCCTCGTTATTTGCAAAGGAACAAACGTGACAGAATTAATTAAACTGGAAGACTATTAACGGTCTATTCCGAATTCTGACTTCAAGCTCATATCCAGACTTTTGTAACTATGCGTCAAGGCACCAACGGAAATGAAATCAACACCAGTTTCGGCATAAGAACGTAAAGTTTCAAGTGTAATTCCACCGGAAGCCTCAGTTTCATATTTGCCATCAATAATAGCTAAGGCTTTTTTCAAATTTTCAGGAGTGAAGTTGTCCAGCATAATACGGTCAATACCTCCAACACGCATAGTTTCTGCCAATTCGTCAAAATCACGAACTTCAATCTCTATCTTTAACGTCAAGTCGTTGGAAGCTAAAAAAGCCGTCGTATTTCTGATTGCCTGCTCTACTCCACCAGCAAAATCAATATGATTATCTTTCAACATGATCATATCGTAAAGCGCGAATCTATGATTGTGTCCACCGCCAATTCGAACTGCCCATTTTTCCAAATAGCGAATTCCGGGAGTCGTCTTTCTTGTATCGAGAAGCTTAGTAGATAAACCTTGAATTGCGTCACAATAAACCTTTGTCAATGTTGCAATTCCTGACATTCGCTGCATGCAATTCAACATCAAACGCTCTGCAGCCAAAATAGAACGAGCAGATCCGGTAACCTCAAAAGCGATATCACCCTTTTCAACCTGAGCACCGTCTTCGATTCGTCCATGAAAATTCAACGGTGGATCGATCAATTGACAAACTCTTTTTGCAACATCAACACCAGCAAGAATTCCGTTGTCTTTTACCAACAGTTTTGCTCTTCCAATGGCATTTTCAGGTATACAAGCTAGTCCGGAAAAATCACCTGGACCAATATCTTCTTTTAATGCGTTGAGGATAATTTCGTCTATCATGACGTAAAATTACGAATTACTAAAAACACATAGGCACAGTAGAAGCGCATAGACACATAGATTATCACAAAAGACTTACTTGAGACGAAAAAATCAATAATTAATTTACTGTAAACTTAAGTTCACTACAGACGCGAGAAAAAATAAGACTATTCGAAATCATTCATCATTTCGAAAGAAAACTATGTAACTATGTGAAAGACTATGGGCTATGTGTTTAATTAGCTCTTGACGATGCTAATATTTTCGATTTCGTATTCAGCGTTATTCTTGTTCCACTTGATGGTAACGCGGTACGATTCTCCTTTGGAAGTATAAGTTCCGATGGCATTTGCACCATCTGTAGTTGCACCTTTATAACTGAATTTGAAATTAGAAGTCGGTTTCTTCGTAAAGAAATCTTTAAGAATTTGGGTAGCTTGTGATTTTGCAAATACGCCTTCCTTTTCCGGAACTTTCAAATAAATCTTCTCAGCCCCGTAACTCACTATTTTCGATGCATCTCCACTAGAAATAGCACTTTCAACAGATGTGTATGGAATATCAGCTGTTAATGTTAATTGAAGTAACAAACCACAAACAAAAGCATAAATAACTCCCATAATTCAATTTTTTAGTGTTTCGACCTGTTTTTTGAAGTCACACTGTAACAACAAAGATAATGCCTAAAATTTTGTTAATTTTATTTCACGTTTAAAACGGTTGAAATTAACGGAATAAGCGAAGATAATTCATGCCTGAGCCAAGATTTTTTACTAAAAATACAGTTTTACTTGCCTTCATTGGAATCGTGATTGCCTTTTCTGTGCATTTCTTCGAGCTTTCTTCTCTGAATTTAACAACAACTCTGCACGAAACTGCAGATGACGCCTCTTATCTTCGTCCGGCAGAAAATTTAATGGATCATGGAGTTTGGAAAGACAATTCAGTTGGACCAAGCAGCTACGTTCAACGTCCACCAATTATTGGCCTGGTTCATTTGATAGGAATGGCCGTTTTTCAAACCAGATCTGTTTGGTTCATTTTTGTTACTGCTCTTTTACTACATGGAATTGGGATTGCACTACTTTATAAGCTTATTCTGCAATTCAGCAACAAAAAACACGCACTGATTTTTACACTCATATTCATTTTATCACCTTGTTTTTGGGGCTTTTTGAGTTACTCTATCAGTGAAGTATTTCTTGTTTCATCTGTAATTATTGTTAGTTACGTTGCTTTTACAAATCATCCAGGTCAATTGAAACGACTTCTTCTGTCATTGATCATTTTGTATTTGATGCGTCCGGTTTTGGTATTGATCTTTCTTCCAGCGCTGTTCTCACTCGTCAGAAAATTCATTCAGAAAAAAGAAAAATTTCATTTATTCGACAGAAAAACACTTTTACTGAATTGTTCGTTGGTTCTGAGTTTGTTTTTTCTAGTCTTTTGGGAAGCTCGAAAACTGAATTACACAGGTTCACTTTCACCTCATCCGATTTATCACGAAGAAAACGAGACCATTTTCAGGAGACCTCACGAACAATTAACCGAATTGTTTAAGATTTGGGAGGTTCAACCCGAAGTTTTTCATTTGATTACCGGACGAAACTGGACAACGAGTTTATCCGATCTTAACGAAATTAAACGATATACGGAAGTCAAGTCTGCACCAATAAAACCAGAAATACTAATTGATCTTCTAGTAGAATTTAACCGGTTAGAACAATCCGATTTCACTTTTTTTGGTAGCCACAGTCGAGAAAGTCTTGAAAACCGATACGTTCTTTCAATAGAACAAACAAAGCAGAAAATCATCTCTGAGAACCGTTTTCAATATTGGATAAAAACACCTGTTCTGAGTGCGAAAGAGAATTTATTCAAGAGTCATTTAAATCTGACCATTTTTCAGGAAACTTTTCGGGGAAATGCAGTAATGGAAATATTCCGAAGTGCCATTCTCGCTTTGATCCTGATGGGATATCTATCGTTGTTACTTGTTCCGTTTTTGATCAGAAATCGAGGAGTTTCGCTAATTTGTATAGGTGCAGGTTTGTACTTTCTCTTTCTGATCGGTTATCAACGCATGAATGAAGATCGTTATTTCTTGCCCTTGGTTGTTCTTGGTTTTATCTGTTTGTCGATATTAACATTCCACTTTTCAGAATACTTCACCAAACGAAGAGAACTAAGAGGTTGATTTCCATATCTTCGTTAAATGCAAATAAAATTGATGTGCATTGGAAAATCCGTAAAAGGATTTCTGGAAGATGGCGAGAAACATTATCTCGACAAACTAAAGCATTATATCAATTTTAAGGTGGAAATGTACCCGGATGTAAAGCAATCCAAACAAACATCTGAGGACGAAATAAAGAAAAAGGAAGGCGAATTGTTTTTATCAAAACTTTCAGGATCCGACACTGTAATTCTTCTCGATGAACGCGGAAAGCAGCATTCATCAATGGATTTCGCTGAATTTCTTCAAGGCTATATGAATCGAGGATTAAAAACACTTGTTTTTGTGGTTGGCGGTCCGTACGGCTTTAGCGATGAAATGTACAACCGGGCAAATGGTCAGTTATCGTTGTCAAAAATGACCCTTACGCATCAAATGATCCGATTATTTTTCATTGAACAGGTATACAGAGGCATGACTATTTTGAAAAATGAACCCTATCATCATCAGTAGTCATGAAGTATCTAGAATTTACCTTTGAGGACTACATCTTTACTTTTGCCTGGGCTTTCTTTCTAATTGTCACTAGTCACATTATTCGTCAGAAGTACAAAGACGATCCGCTCTACACGTACTATTTACCGCATTTCTATTATTCATTGGTAATGGGTTCTTCCATGGCCATTTTCTACGTATTGCAATACGGTGGTGGTGATACAACTGCCTATTGGCGCGGTGCGAATGTCCTTAATCAGGTGTTTTACGAAAGTCCCTGGGATTATTTCGAACAAATCTTTTCTAAACCAGTTTACGGTGTGATGCCACATTGTTATAACAACACTACCGGAACTCCTCCTGTTTGGATTTATTACGAAAACAGCTCCTGGTTTATCTGTAAAATTGCAAGTTTCCTATCTTTTTTCTGCTTCAACAGTTACCTAACGTTGAACTTACTTTTTGTTTTCATTAGTAGTAGAATTACATGGCGCTTTTTCCTTTTCATTAACAACATGAATCAGGTGCACCCAAGATACAATGCAATTGCGTTTCTATTTATTCCAACCGTAGCCTTTTGGTGTTCAGGATTAATGAAAGACACTATAGTTTACTTGAGTATTTTAATTTTGATCATGCAGCTGCTGCCCATGTTAAATCAAAAAATAACCCTTAAACGAATACTCATCTCTCTTCTGTGTATTTACGTGATCATTGCTACCAGATCCTTTGTCTTAATCGGTATTTTTGTACCTTACTTTTTGATTGTGATCTTCCGGTTAAATAGCAACAAACCATTTATTACCAGATTTATCACGCGAATTATCGGATCTGCAATTGCGCTTTTAGCATTGATTGTTTTCATGCGCAGCTCTGCTTTACTCGGAGAATTTTCAGCGGAAAACCTATTAAACACAGCAGAAACGATTCACACCGATTTTAGTCAAAATGTAACATATACAGGGAAACGCTATGATCTGGGAATTAAGGAATTTAGCGCTGCAAGCCTAACTTTGGCAATGCCATTAACGGTAATTACCACCTTGCTCAGACCATTTATATGGGAAGTTGAATCGCCTATAATGCTAATGAATGCTATAGAAGGAAGTGTGTTCCTTTATTTTACGTTTAAATTATTCAAACGCAGAAAAAACCGACTCTATAAGTATTCAGAAGAAAGTGTTCAGGAGAAAAATCTTTTTTGGTTCTGTTTCTTTTTTGTCCTTATCATGAGTTTTTTCGTGGGATTAACTTCCGGACTTTTCGGTGTACTCGCCAGACTAAAAGCTCCTATTTTGCCTTTCTTCCTAATTCTGTTATTCAGTAAAGTCGACCTGCCAAACAAGCGCCAACAAATCAGTGTAAAAAATGACTAAGCTAAACCCGAGTCCATATTTTAAAAACCTCGATGGATTGCGAACCATTTGTTTCCTGATGGTTTTCATTTTTCACAGTTTTACTACTGAGAACAGTGCAATTTTGAAGTCAGACACCTATCATTTTCTGAAAAACAGTTTATTTGGAAACGGAAATCTTGGAGTGAATTTCTTCTTCGTACTAAGCGGTTTTTTAATCACCTATCTACTTTTAGTTGAAGACGAAACTCAAGGTCGAATTCACATTGTTAAATTTTGGTTGAGACGGATACTACGCATATGGCCGCTCTATTTTCTATGCGTATTGATTGGCTTTATTGCCTTTCCAATGATCAAACAGTTTCTTGGTGAAACTCCTCAGGAAACAGCGCATTTTTGGAGATATGCACTTTTCATAAGTAACCTGGATTTCATTCAATTTGGTCGACCAGACGCATCTGTACTCGGTGTACTTTGGAGTGTTGCTATTGAAGAACAATTTTACCTTTTCTGGCCTTTACTTTTCCTCGTATTTCCAAAACGCTATTTGTGGCTTCCCATGTTGTTAATTCTTGGGGCCAGTTTGGCTTACCGCATCTTGAACCCTGACTATATGCATTATGAATTTCACACATTCTCCTGCATGAACGATTTGGTACTTGGAGGTTTAATTGGCTGGTGGTGCAAAACAAAAGAAAAACAGCTGAGCTGGTTCATCACCAATTGTAAATGGATTTTGTATTTCGCATATACAGGTTTTATCCTACTTTTCTTCTTTAGAGATGAAATCTTTTATGGAAACCTCCATGTAAAACCATTTGAAAAATTGTTTTCATCCATCTTCATTGGTTTGATCATTCTGGATCAAGCGTTCAATAGTAGTTCGCCGTTTCAATTGAATCGACTTAAACTGATTTCAAAACTGGGAAAATACACCTATGGCATGTATTGTTTACAGTTTGTAGCGATCCTGATTACTGTCACTATTTTCAAAAAAATACTCGGTTTCGATAATATTGTAACCGTATATTTTGCTGAACCGATAATCAGCTTGGTTCTTAACGTTATATTAGCAATTATTAGTTACAAGTATTTTGAATCTTATTTCCTGAAATTGAAATCAAAATTCGCTTGAAACATACGATAGAATGGAATACGAAATAAAACCGAAAAATAAATTTACACTGGGAATCAAGGAACTTTGGGAGTTTCGTGAATTGCTCTATTTCTTTACCTGGCGCGACGTAAAAGTAAAATACAAGCAAACTGTTTTTGGCGTTCTTTGGGCTATTCTTCAGCCTTTGGTAATGATGCTTGTATTTACCACTTTACTTGGCAAGAGTATAAGTCAATCTACTGATTTGGTTATTTCATATCCCATTTTCGCACTTTCAGGATTATTGGTTTGGGGAATTTTTAGCAACGGTGTTACCAATTCTGCCAATTCAATGGTGAACAACGCAAACATCATTAAGAAGATCTATTTCCCCCGATTGATCATTCCTATTTCGGCAATTCTGGGCGCTTGTTTCGACTTCATTATGGCGTTGGTGATCTTTTTTGTTTTTGTGTTTATCTTCAAAACAGATCTAAGCGTCAAAGCCATTGTATTCATTCCGTTTGCCTTGTTTTTTGCAGCAGTCGCATCTACTTCAGTTGGACTAACACTCGCAGCATTGAACGTAAAATACCGCGATATCAGATATGTAATTCCTTTCCTCATTCAGGCTCTACTTTTCTTAACTCCCGTTTTTTATCCCGTTTCAATTACATCTAATTATTGGATGCAGTTGGCGCTAAAATTGAATCCTATTGCCGGAGCGATCGAAATTTTCCGCGGATCTTTTTCTGATTATTCCATCGACTGGAATACCGTTGGTTTAAGCGGAATTTCCTGTTTTGTATTTTTAATTATTGGCGTTTTCATCTTTAGAAAAACAGAAGCCTATTTTGCAGATCTAGCTTAATGAGTAAGTACATCCTTGAGGTAAATAAACTCTCCAAACAATTTAATATTCACGGACAGAAAGCCAATTATCTTTCTTTTCGTGATTCCCTGCTCAATACTTTCAAAGCCAATAAAAAAGAACAATTCTGGGCGTTGAAGGACGTTTCTTTCAACATCAATGAAGGAGAAACCATTGGAATTATCGGAAAAAACGGAGCTGGAAAATCTACCTTACTGAAGGTTCTGTCCCGAATTACACCTCCAACCGAAGGTTCAATTACTTGTAGAGGAAGAATTGCAAGTTTATTAGAGGTTGGAACTGGTTTTCACTCTGAATTATCTGGAAGGGAAAATGTATTCATGAACGGTTCCATACTTGGAATGAAACGTCATGAGATCATTCGGAATTTTGATGCCATTGTTGACTTTGCCGGAATTGACAAATTCATTGATACACCTTTGAAACATTATTCCAGCGGAATGCAGTTAAGACTTGCTTTTGCAGTTGCTGCCTTTCTGGAAAACGAAATACTTATCGTCGACGAGGTTCTAGCCGTTGGTGATGCAGAGTTTCAGCGAAAATGTATGAACAAAATGTCCGACGTTTCTAAAAGCGGTAGAACCATTTTGTTCGTTAGTCACAATATGAGCGCTGTTAAACAACTATGTGAACGTGGAATCGTTATGAATCAAGGTCAATTGGTTTATGATGCTCCAATCCAAAACGCAATTGAATACTATAATTCATCTGATTTTGC
>CAMLET010000084.1 GCA_946479125.1 uncultured Flavobacteriales bacterium | reverse complement strand
ATAACGTCACTACAGCCTCGCAAAATTCAGCGTTTAAAGGCTCTTTTAATTGAACAATAAGCCGTTGCATAATCAAAAATATACATTGCCTGAATAACGCACTACTCCGTCATCATACCTGTGAGATACAGCCTTACTTCTGTCCTCATAAATCCAAAATTCAATAGTTATCATTCCTCCAGTTTCAGTATTAACTACGTACGACCAAACAAAGCCTGTTTCCGTAGCCTGACTAGAGACGATTGTGTACTGTTCTACTAAGAGAGGGATTGAGTCTTTATCATACATTCTCCAAGTTATAACATTATCCTCAACTGTCCATTCCGCCCAATCTGTACTATAGTTGTTAACGGAAAGAGTATCATGAGTTTCTATATCATAAGTAACTTCTGATAATTGACATTTTGCTGATGAAGAAAAAAAGAGGATGATTAAAATGCTTAGTGTTCTCATAAATCAATCTATTTGTATGGTTGATATGCGTTTTAGATAATCGTTGACTTTGGAAATAGTAACTTGTTCTGGAAACAGTTTGAACTTCATAAGCTCATTCAACGTTTGCTGAAAATATTCTATTTGGTGTTCATCAAATTCAGAAAACACCTTAAACTTCAAATCTGAATCTTCTATCAACATACCACAAGTATCAGCGGTTGTAAAACCTATACTGTTTCTATATTTCAGGATTTTCATTAATTGATCAATCAACTTAGGAATGTCTTTAGTATTCATTTCATTTGAAACTATATTGTAAACTACCAATATGATAACCTCCTTATGTTTCTTCTTCATGTCAAGAGGCTTATAATGCTCCAAAAGAACTAGTGCAACTCCCAAAATGAAAATAAAGGCTATTAGAGGGACATTTACTTTCTCATTTAGTAGATTTCCCACAAACCCCAGTACAGCTATAACAATTAGAATTTTTAAGAGTGTTTTCATTCAATAAAAATAATACATATAACTACTTATAAGTGGTATCCAATAAATAGTAACGAATTAATTTTAACTAATTCATCTTTGCTTCATGCCAAAGAAGGGAGAAGACATAGAGAAACAGTTGCAAAAAATAGAGTTGCAAAAACTGGCAGATCGTATAAAACAACTTCGCATTAAGAAAGGCTATTCCAATTACGAGAATTTCGCCTTTGACCATGATATTCCTCGTGCACAATTTGGGCGCTACGAGAATGGGCAGGATTTAAGATACTCTAGTCTAATAAAAGTGATAAAGGCTCTTGGTATTACTGTAGAAGAGTTTTTCTCAGAAGGATTTGAGTAGTAATTGGATGGTGCAAAAATGTAATACATTCAATTATTCAAAATAATCGTATTGATGAAACACTTGAAATAATTGACCTACAGAAGTTTCAATCAACATAGGGAGAGTGTATGGACGTAATAGAGTTTGTTATCTCGGAACTTCAATAGCTATAGTAGGTGCAACTTCCGTGTGTTCAATAATTTGATTCTCCATTATTTCTTTCAGGAGTTCAGCATGCTCTCTTAAACACAAGATACTGTCATGAATAGTAAAAAATGGTAGTTCTGGATGTCTTTCTCTAATAGTTTTGGAGATTTTATCTATCATAATGAAGGATTCTATATTCTGCATCAGAATAGGGAATACTTTGTAATTGAAATCCTTAATCATCACTACATACAGCATTACTAAAGGAAATGTTTTAGTCATCAATTTTTTCACTGTACCAATGTCCCCAGAATTTTGATTGTTTAGTGAGTAAAACATTCTAAAAAAGAAATCCTTAAACCTATTCCTATCCTTAAAATTTATGTCCAATTTACCAAGTTCAACCATTAGGTAATCGTAAAGTGTTCCTTCTGAAGTAAGTTGCCTGTATAAATCTATGTTAGAAGGATTCTGATCACAGAATTTCTTAATTGTTTTAAATCTATCAGGTGGTAAAAAATCTTGTAAAAGAGCATTATTTTCTAAAACCTCAACAAACCGATCTCTAAATATATAATTCACGAAAAATGGCTGTGAATTAGCTATATCCATTACTACAAGAGGTTCACCTTTATATCTCAGATACACTTTTAACTCTCTTTTTAAGCTCGTGATAGGTGAATATATTCTTTTGGTCAGATCATCTCTAAAAAGCGTTCTATATGTCTTAAAGTGTAATAGATCCAATGTAGCTTTTGTTGATACAAACATATCATTTGCCTTTGCTTCACGCTCATCAATACTGACGCTTTCATCACTCTGAATAGCTTGTTTTAACTCATTCAACTTCTCAACCGCAGGTTCATACTCTATGGTTAAATCATTAAAGCAATTGTCAAAGAAATCAATTAGAGCTCTATCTTCTATAGCTTTATCTGTGTATTTTTCATTGACTACCCGTAAGCGATGACCAATTAGAAATTTGCGTAATACCCAATCATTGACCTCATATATTTTTGTCCCGACACCAGAATATTCCTGACCCAATCTAAAACTAAAACTCTTCCTCATTGAATAATCCCAAACCTCATTTCCGTTTAGAATTCGTTTACGTACATCAATAATATGATTATCAACTAAGTCCATTAAATAACGCTTGTAATTTTTACCTAACGCTTCTTTAAGTAGTACAGAATACAAAGGGACATAGCCACTTGCTAAAAATTTACTTCTCTGGACATTGCATTGATTGACTATTGAATACAAAACATAATAGATGCAATCAACATATTTCTGACGTTTGCCATCAGTTTTAAAATCCATACCGTCAACCCCCAACATAGATTCAATATCTATATCAGGTACTACCAACTTTATAACCATTCTACAAATCTAATATATCTCCCCTATGTTTCTCCTTTTTAAGAATCACCAGTAAAATCAAGGATTATAGGGTGAATTAATTCATGGAATTAGTTAAGACGTAATCATTTCCATTACGAATATCTTCACAAAAATTTTCTGAGAATATTTCAGACAAGAGTGACTAACTCGGCGACCCCCGCATGATTTTGGAAGGGGAAAGTCCCCGCACCCCATTAAAATATTATCACTAAAATCTACACCCATGGAAAACATTTCAGAGATAAAAGTTTCATACAGAAGGACAAAACTTCCAAGCAAAACAATAGGTTGTAGCTTTGATGCCTTTGACTTATTAAAACAAACATGGAACAAGAATACCATTGAGCTTTTTGAAGAGTTTAAAATCATCCTGCTTAACCGTGCAAACAATGTCTTAGGAATTTATCCAGTTTCCATTGGTGGGGTGTCTGAGACAATTGCAGATGCAAAATTGATCTTCTCCGTTGCACTTAAAACCATGGCGTCGGGAATTATACTGGCTCACAACCATCCATCAGGTAAATTAAAACCTAGTGATGCTGATATAACCCTAACTAAAAGACTTGCAAAAGCAGGGGCAATGTTGCAAATAGATGTACTTGACCATGTAATTCTAACTGCATCGGGTTATTATAGTTTTGCTGATAAAGGACAACTTTAAAAATGCCAAAAAGACCAAGCTTAGGGGATTCAAGAGTAAATTGTACTTTCTGAATTCCTTGAGTTTTGGTTAAATTGGATTTGTGTTTGTCTGCTTCATGCACAAGCTAAATAAAATTCAAAAAAGTATTTATTAATCCAGTTTTTTATTGTCAATTTACCTGCAAATAATTTACACAAACGTCTACATTCATTGCTATATCTACAAAGTAGAAGGTGAGTGCACATGCCTTACAAGCAGGATGTCGGCGGTTCGAATCCGTCATTCCCCACGAAAGCCTTACAGAGATGTGAGGCTTTTTTGTTTCACAAACTTTCCGCCGACATCCTGCTAAGAGTATTGTCTAGGCGGTTCCCTGCCTGTTCTGACGACAGGCAGACAGGGAATCCGTCATTCCCCACGAAAGCCTTACAGAGATGTGAGGCTTTTTTGTTTCACAAACTTTCCGCCGACATCCTGCTAAGAGTATTGTCTAGGCGGTTCCCTGCCTGTTCTGACGACAGGCAGACAGGGAATCCGTCATTCCCCACGAAAGCCTTACAGATTTTGTTTTATGAACTTCCTGTTGACAACCTGAATAAGAGTATTGTTATTTGCGTTTCCCTTAGTGTCTTGGCTAAATCTAATCCATCATTCCGTTGAAAAATCTGAGTTTATCAAAAGGATTATTTTTTTCCTATATTCAAGTATGATCTAATCCTTACTATTTTGAAAATATATTTCGTCTATATCATCCAAAGTGAATCGAATCAGTCTTATTATGTTGGAATGGCAATGGATGTTCATGCAAGGTTGAAAGAGCATAATGCGGGAAAGTCAACTTACACCAAAACTTTTATGCCTTGGAAGTTGATTTATGCTGAAGAAATAGGTGAGGCTATTGAAGCGCGAAAACGTGAGAAATATCTTAAATCAACAGCAGGAAAGAATTTTTTAAGAAAAAACGGAATTATTTAGCAGATTTTCCTCCACCCCAAAACTTTGCAAGTTTGTGAGGCTTTTCTGTTTTGTATAGTTCTTTATTTCAGCTATCTTCAAAGTAAAATCAGCAGGCTTTATATTGTAACAGCCGCAAGCTATGAAACGTTTTCTTAAGATATTATTGGCTTTTGTTGTGCTCGTGTTATTGAGCGTTCTGACTATAGTTTTGGTTGCACGTCATAAAAAGCTGAAAGTGACCAAAAATACGAGTGAAACAGTTTATGAACCAGAAATAACGAAGTTCAATTTCCCCTTGCTTATTTCAATGAATGATATTGAGAAATTGGCCAATAGGAAAATAAAAAGGGTTTTGGTGGATAGCCGTTTTCCAATGAAAAACCAGAATGATACACTGATATTGAAAATTACACGTCTTGGAGATATCGATATTAAACTTCGAAATGGTTGCTTTCAATCTTCTGTTCCTTTGAAAGTTGAAGTACAAATCATTAAACGTGTTATTGGAAAGAAAAATGTTCTGTTATTCAAAGAAGAACCGCTCAACTTTCTTATTGATGCCTCTTTGGAATCTTCTTTTGGAGTAACCCGCAACATGAAATTGAAAACCAAAAGTAGACTGAAAGAAGTTATATGGGTTGAAGAACCAAATGTAAAGTTGTTGGGTTTCGATATTAATCTGAAAGAAAAAATAAATGGATTACTAGAAGAAAAATCACCAGAGATAACGCATAAACTAGATAGTTTGATGTCGAAAAAGATCAACATCAAAAAACAAACGGTTAAAATTTGGAATAGAATTCAATATTCAATCAAGGCAACCAAAAAACAAAAGGACCTTTTTGTACGGATTCAACCCAAAGCATTGGGGGTTTATGTAGACAAAAGCCTTAGTGATTCGTTAAAACTGGATTTGATTGTTACCGCAAAAGTTTACCTCCGATTTGGAGAAGATACGGCAACCATACAAAAAGTGAAATTTCCGAAAACAATCTCACTTATTTCTAAAAAAGAAACTACAGCGTCAAGTAAAATTCATGTACACTGTCTTTTTCCTCTAAAAAAGTTGAATGAAATCGCAAGACGAGAGTTGCAAGGTAAACGCTTCAGTGCTAAAGGTCTCGATTTGTTAATCAAAAAAGTGGAAATTTTAAGTGGCAAAAAAAACATTTATGTGAAAGTGAAACATGGTGGGACAGTACGTGGAACACTGTTAATGCGAGGTTTTCCAGAGTTTTCTGCTGATGACCAGCAAATCGCAATTCGGAAAGTTTCTTTCGAAAACAAACTGGATGACCAATTTTTGGGCTCTGTGACGGACTTGTTGCATGAGCAAATGACAAACCTCGTTAAACAATATACTACGATCGACGTTAGAGAACTACTCGAATCAATTCCTGAATTCAGCGAGAAAGCGTTGAGCAAAAGCAAATTGGCAAAAAAGGCTGACATTGGTGTAATGGGAATTGTAATAGAAGATCTGGAAGTTAAACTGGGGAAAGACAACATTCAGTTGTTGATTTCTGGGAGTGGTGATTTTGATGTTTCATTAAAAAAAGAAAGTTTCCGTGGCTTGCCCCCGAAGTAATTAACGGATAACGTTATTAAAAATTTGATTCCAGTTTGTATGGAGTTTATTCCGTCCAACAATTTTACATTACCTTCATCCCATCAACTTTTGATTAAATAGAATTTCATTCATGAAACACCTTTTGTTGCTGGTTTTGCTTTTCCCGATATTTTCCACCGCGCAAAACTGTGATACCATTTATCTTACCAAGGACAATTGCTACAGACGTGTAGATGTGGAATACAGAAACTGTAGCTATGTGAATATTGATACCTCTTATACTGTTTTTGAAAAAGGAGGCTTACAATCGAAAGTGGAGTATTGCTTAACTTATATTGATCCTCTTGATAATAAAGTTCTTCGTAAGGAATGGAAAGCGAATGATACCATTCATATTCTTTGTTATTACAGATCGGGAAAATTAAAATCAATCGATAAACAAAAACACTCCCATGATCCGCCGTATTTCTATAGTAAGCAGACAGTGTTCTATGAAAACGGTAATGTAAGAAAAGAACACGAATATCAATCGTTAACGTTCTCGGAAAGAAAAACTTATTACGCCAATGGGAAAATAGAGTCGCACTATAAAACGTTTTCATATGCCATTTCTGTGGGTGAGTGTGTGGAGTATTTTCAGAACGGACAGATCTCAAGTGTCTTGAACTTTTCAATGCCTGACAGTTTGGTGGACCATCAAAGGACAAAGCTACTGAGTGAAAAGTTCTTCGATGAATCGGGGAATGAGGTCCCGGTAGATTTCAATAGGTTCTATACTTCTACGGAACATCTGGATGAAGTAATGGTGTATGCGGATACCATGATGAATGGGAACTATCCGGCAAGTATTTTTAAAGATCAGGAAGCGTACGCAAACAATATGCTTCTTTTGAAACGTGAGATATTAAAGCATCTGAAACTAAATAAGGGAAGCAATTGTGCGAAAGGATTGGCGGTGATTTCTCTTGTGATTACCAGTGAGGGGAATATAAATCTAGAGGAAGTACTTTACGTTGATGATTATATTATGGCTCAAATTGAGAAAAGCATTGCGAAAATCAAACGATGGCCCCCTGCAACATTTTCCAACGAAGCAGTTGGGACTTACGTTGATATGGATTTGATCCTTGATTTTTAGTAATAAGAACGAATGAACTACACTATTCAGGAACACGAAATAGCTTCTGTCAAAATTGCTGAAGTAATGACCGATGAGATTTTGGTTAATACAAGCGATGACGCGTTACAACTTCTTGGAGATCTTTATTACTCTGGTTTCGATGTGATTGTTCTTCATCAGCAAAATATTGTACCCGATTTCTTCGATTTGAAAACCGGAATGGCTGGCGAGATCCTCCAGAAATTTTCCAATTACCGAATGCGTTTGTTTATCATTGGAGAATTTACTTCTGTTTCTTCGAAGAGTTTGACCGATTTCATTCGGGAGAGCAATAAAGGTAAACTCGTTCATTTTTCAGAATCAATTGCTGATGCGTTGAGTTATTTTTCAATCTAAATCAGAAAGTATGTTCTCATTTTTCAAAAGAAATAAGCCAGAAACCAATCATTCAGAATATGAACTTTCTGTTGATGAGTCTTTTGATTTGGTGATTATGACACTGGGCTGGTATGATGAAAAGAATCTTGAATTGCCGGAAGAAGAACTTCTTGGAATTATATTCGAAGAACTTGATGGAGATGCATTTTCGTTTTTGCATTCTAATTCGATAAACAGGTTGATTGAAAAAGGTTTGATTCCAGCTGAATTGAAAGAGCGTATTTTGGATTTGCGAGAGAAAACCATTGAGCTTTTCAAAAAAGAGCGAACCGTTGAAGTCATTCAAAATGATGAAGATTGGAAAAAGGCTCGTTCTTTAGCATTTGAAATCCGGGAAGAAATAAAAAAGTATAAAGCTCGTTAAAACTGGAATAATTATTTTGGAGATAACTCATCAAATCGATAATCATGGAAATTGCAATCACCTCCCAAAATAAATTGTTCAGAACTGTTTTAGCAGAGAAGATTATAGAGTCACTTAAGATCTGTTTAGTGATAAAACCACTGCAGCTTTTTTATGGGAAGAAATTCTTACAACAGAAGCTCGAAGAGATGAATAGTTGTCCAGAAGGATCAATTGGAAAGGATTATGCGAACATACTTGTTCAGGAAAATGTGGATTTTATTCCGGTATTTCAGAATCACGACTTGAAACATCTTGTTTTAGGTTATGGAATGTCGTCTTTGGACGAATTGCGAATGCAGGCATATCTTTTAGGAAATGGGAATAGAAGTGTGTTCTGTGTCCTGTTTCTTCTTTCTGCAGTGATTCTTCCAAGCTCATGGGAAACGTTGTACACAGAATATAAGAGAGGAAAATTGGGGCCTTCAATTTTAGCTTTGGAGTTAGAGAGCTGTTTAGGTTTACAAACCTCTGTTATAATCCATAAATACAATTTATAAGCGAGTTTTACGTTCGGTAGAAATCAAAATAGCCAAATGAAATACTTACTGCTGTCCACTTCATTTTTTATCCTCTTCGGTTCCAGTGCTCAAGAAGAGCTTGACTCTTCAAATGTTCTTAAAAACTGGCAATTCGGGTATAGTTTTTCTGGAGATTATTGTTATCGAAAGTTATACGATACGAATGGCGCACTAGGGAGTATTATTGATGAGCGAAACAAAGATGAAACCCCCAAGTACAGCTACACAACGGGTGTGAATGCCTTTTACAATTTCAATAACCAAATAGCGCTTGGATTCGGCTTTCTGTATTCAAATAAAGGCTATAAAATGGAAATCGATAACTTGACTTTTTCAAGTGGTGAGCAAACCGAAATTGTGAAGCTCAAAACACTTTACAACATGCAATATTTCGATGTTCCTGTTAGCATTAACCTATCATTCGGAAGTAAGAAAATTCGTTTTGTGGGAGCAGCAGGAGTTGTTGCTAATTTCTTTATTGGAGAAACGGACAGAACAGTCCTTTACTTTCAAGATCACCGTGAGTATTTTACCAATTCGCCTGGTTACGATTTCAAGAAAGTGAATCTAACCGCAACAATCAGTGCTGGAATCAGTTATCAAATGAACGAATTTAACACTTTGCGTTTAGAGCCGACTTTTCGTTATGGTCTGACAAAAATCCTTGACGCACCAATTTCAGCGACACTTTTTAGTGGTGGTTTGAATCTGAGTTATCATGTCTCGTTTTAGAAAGCTTTTATTTCTTTCCAGCACAACCCAGTTACAGTGAAGGATTTGTAATACTGCGCCAAGTGACAATTATATTAATAAAGAGAATGTCAGGTAACTGAGCTTCGGTTATCGAGCGTAGTCGAGAATCGAAGTTATTTCTTTCCAGCAACAACTGCTCCAACACCAACTCCCACAATAACCAATGAAATTCCAATCAGGTGAATGATTTCTAAATGTTCTCCAAAAACAATCCATCCAAAAGTCAGTGCATATATCGCTCCTAAATATTGAAAAGGCGCAATGACTGAGGCGTTCGTTGCCAGAAAAGCCCGTGTCATCAATACTTGAGCAATTTGTGTGAATATCCCAATCAGTAGAAGAAGTAACCACTCAATTCCATTTGGGAAAACGCCCTCGAACAAACACCAGATTCCGGTTATCGGTAATGCTAGCATTGGAAAGTAAATCACAATATTGATGGTTTCTTCCG
>CAMLET010000083.1 GCA_946479125.1 uncultured Flavobacteriales bacterium | reverse complement strand
CCAAGAATTTTTTAGCTCCAGCTTCGGGACAATACATCGTTAATTCATTTCACAATGCTGATGGAACAATCTCACATCAAAATGTGTTGACGTATACCGGAGAAGATGTAACGAATATGTTTCTCTTTCCGTGCGAAGCGAAAGCGAAACGCTGTTTGGTTTTTGTAAATGGTTATCGTGGTCCTTTGAAAGACAAAGATAAAAGCGATAATCTTGTTTCAATGAAAGACCGCTACGGTTATTGGTACAAGTTGGATAATCGTTTTATTGACAGAACAAAGCCGGATGCTGCTTTCTTTTTGGATGCAAATTTTTCCGTTTCCACTTCCATTCATAAAAGCAGGTTGCGTTTTGGCAGAACCTTTGTCTGCTGGTATTTTTCCGGTAATCCTGAACGTGTTCGTAAAGCTTTACGAAGAGCAGAAAAGAACACAAATCCGGATGGTTTTAACTACAGAAAAGAAAAAGGAAGAATTGCCGGATTGGCTTTTCTGTATTCAAAATGTACTGGTCCGAACTGTTTGGAGACGAAAGATACGATTGACATTGTTTGTCACAGCATGGGTTATGCTTATACACTTGGATTTCTTGAAACCATTGAAGGCAAAGTAGTTTTAGGAAACTGTTACATCATTGCTCCTGAAAATGCTGCGATAGATGGTTTCGACTGGACAAAGTTCCAGCATGTTTGGCAATACGGTTCCAATTTCGATCAGGAGAAACCCGATGCGTTGAAATATCAGGATGGCGTTGCTTGCCAGGTCTGTGTTAAAGGCTTGGACAGTTTACCAACGCAGCAAGGTGGGCGATTTTTCTTTCCAGCCGATTGGCCTAACAAACAGTTCATTCATAGTCACATGGTTTACAACTACGATTGGATCTTTGACCGAATTGAACCAGGGATGCCGGGATATATAGGGCGGTAATTACAAATTACCAGTTACTAATTATAAATGACCTGAATGTATTTCGTAATTCGTCATTAGCAATTAGTAACTTTGTCGAATGTCTTTTCACGAACTAAATATCAAGAAACCCATTCTTCAAGCTTTGGATGAATTGGGTTATACCGAACCAACTCCCATTCAGTTAAACGCATTTGCTCCAATTATGTCTGGTAGAGATGTGCTTGGTTTAGCGCAAACCGGGACTGGAAAAACACTGGCATACTTGATTCCAAACCTTTGTTTGTGGAAGTTTTCGAAAGAACCGCATCCACAGATTTTAATCGTTGTTCCAACACGAGAGTTGGTTGCACAAGTTGTTGAAGAATGTGAAACGTTGATTCCGCACATGAACGTTGCTATTACTGGTGTTTATGGTGGAGCAAATATCAACACACAGGCCTCTACTATTTTGCAAGGATTGGATATTGTTGTTGGAACACCTGGACGTTTGGTTGATTTGGCTGCAAACGGAAGTCTTCAGCTGAAAAATATTAAGCGAGTGGTGATTGATGAGGTGGATGAAACACTGAGTGAAGGATTCCAACACCAATTGGATCGTTTGTTGCGACTGCTTCCTGAAAAGTTTCAGGCACAATTGTTTTCCGCAACACTTTCAGAGCAAGTAGCGAAATTCATTGAGAAGAACTTTAATGATCCTATTCGTGTAGAAGCAGCAAAAGCTGGAACGCCAATCGATAAGATTAAACAGGAATGGTATAATGTTCCAAATTTCCTTACGAAAGTCAATGTATTGAATCACCTTTTGGAATCAAGTGAAGATTTCAGTAAAGTGTTGGTTTTCGTGTCATCAAGAGCTTGGGCAGACCGCTTGTTTGATGAAATGGAAAAAACATTGGGAGTAAATGTGGGTGTTATCCACTCAAATAAATCGCAGAACTTCCGTTTTAACTCGGTAAATCACTTTCAGGAAGGTATTTATCGCGTGTTGATTGCAACCGATTTGATTGCGCGCGGTATTGATGTAAGCGAGGTTTCGCATGTATTCAACTTCGACTTACCAGAATCTGCAGATAACTTTATTCATAGGGTAGGTAGAACTGGTCGTGCAGGATTAGATGGTCACGCCATTACATTTGTTTCTGAAAATCAACTAGACAATTGGAAGATTATTCAGGAAACAACCAATATTTCCATTCCGGAATTAGAGATTCCAGCTGAAGTGGAATTGGTTGATGAATTGCTGGAAATTGAAAAACCAGTTGTTGCTATGAAAAATGTTCTGGTGAAACTTCCAAAGAAAGATGAAGCTGGACCAGCCTTCCATGAGAAAAAAGACAAGAACAAAAAAGTAAACGTTAGATACGATCACAAAAAGGCGATGCAGGAAAAATATGGTAAGCCTAAAAAACGTGGAAGTAAAAAGAAGTAGTAGTCTAAAAAAACGTTAACTATCCATTGAATTTCGTAGTTTCACTTACATTCGTTTACTACAAATGGGGAAAATTCGTATAAATCTTGTAATTACAGCAGTTTGGATAGCCATGCTGGCACTTCTGTTAATTCAGATTTATCAAACCATTCAGTTATACGACAGAAAATCAGACGATTTTAAGGCCAAATTGAAAACAACAACTGAACGTATTGTTCAGGTTCATGAGCGCATTGAAGATGCTGATAAGTATGTTGCGATGATGAGCAAAGGTCTTCGAATGAAGTACAGAAATGTATTGCGCGAAGAATTTAGAAACCTATTCGAAGTTCAGGAGTCCATTTCAATTCACGATACAACCATGTACGTTAGAGGCCAGCTACAGAATTATTTGGTGGTTACCGGACATGCTTACGATTCCGTTTCCGGAGTAACAACAAAACAGGAAATTCTTGCACGTGATGTTCGAAACATTCGTGATATGTTTGACGGAAAGGCGACTACGCTATTGGAAGAAGATTCGATCCGCGAAGCCTATAATCTCGACCAACGCGTAATGCATAAGATTGTGAAAAAAGCAACCTATCTGAACGATAAGATGCTCGAAACATTTCGCGATAATTCTTACGTGGAACCGAGTAAACGTATTAACCTTCCGCTCCTTGATTCGATCATTAAAGCTGAATTGGAGGCTGATAATCTTCCTACAGATTATGCATTTGTAATTACGGAAGAAAACAACAAGCCCATTCGTTTCGAATTTGAGATCAAGAATTACGACCACAATATTGATACAACAAAAGCAGGAGGAGTAACACTTTTCCCGAATAAAATATTGGAGGACAAAATTCTGCTTCACCTTTATTTCCCAAGTTCACAATCGTTCATTTTACAGGCAATGGGAAGTCCATTGATCATTTCATTGGTATTGATGATCCTGATCATTGTGAGTATTACCTTCATGTTTAAAACAATTGTGACACAGAAGAAATTGGATGAATTGAAAACCGATTTCATCTCGAACATGACCCACGAGTTTAAAACCCCCATTTCTACCATTTCACTCGCTTGCCAGGCAATGGCAGATCCTGATATGATGCAGGGCCAAACGGAAGTAACCGCGCCATTTGTGAAAATGATCAGCGATGAGAACAAACGACTTGGAACATTGGTTGAAGCGATTCTTCAAAGTGCAGTTATTGAACGTGGAGAATTGAAGGTGAGAAACGAGAATATCGACTTGGTTGGAATAATTCGGGAAATTGCAAAAACAGCCTCTTTCCGCATTGCTGGTGCTGATGGCGAGTTGATTTTAGATTTGCCAAACGAAGAAGTTATTGTTGTTGCAGACCGTTTGTATGTAACCAATATGATTTCTAACCTTATCGATAACGCAATCAAATACAGTAGAGAGGAAATTCATGTTACGGTACGCCTGAAAGTTACTACTACTCAGATTGTAATTGCGGTAATTGATAAAGGAATTGGAATAAAACGAGAATATATTCAAAAAATATTTGATAAATTGTACCGAGTTCCGACAGGGAATGTTCATAATGTGAAAGGATTTGGTCTTGGATTGAGCTATGTTAAAGCCATTGCAGACCAGTTTGGATGGAACATTTCAGTGAAGAGTCAAGTGAATGAGGGGTCAGAATTTAGTATCACGATAAATCGTTAGGATTATGAGTAAACAAAAAACCATATTGTTAGCTGAAGATGATGATAACTTAGGGTTATTGCTTCAGCAATTTCTAAAGAGTAAAGGATTTACAGTTGAGTTAGCACGAAACGGTAAACACGCCTATGAGAAGTTTAACGATGGTCATTTTGATTTTTGCATTTTCGATGTGATGATGCCTGAAATGGATGGTATTACACTTGCAAAGGAGGTGCGTTTGGTAGATCCTAAAGTGCCGATTTTGTTCTTAACTGCAAAGAGCATGAAGGAAGATAAACTGGAAGGTTTTGAAGCTGGAGCAGATGATTATTTGACAAAACCTTTCGCAATGGAAGAGCTTTTGGCACGTATGAATGCTATTTTCAGACGTTCTTCTGGCGATGAAATAAGTGAGGATGATGAAATGCACGAAATTGGTAATATCAAATACGATCCGGTTTCTCGTGTACTTCACCTGCAGTCTGAAGATAAAAAATTGACAACCAAAGAAGGTCAGCTTTTGCATTTGCTTTGTAAAAACAGAAATGATGTATTGGATCGTCAGGCTGCGCTTCGTGCAATTTGGGGTGATGACAACTACTTTAATGGTCGTTCAATGGACGTTTACATTGCAAAACTTAGAAAGTTATTGAAAGAAGACGAGCGTATTGAAATCCTGAACATTCATGGAAAAGGATTTAAGCTGATTGTACACTAGCCTTCCATCTTAGTTGAACTCAGTTGTCGGTAGAAAAGGTTACCGAGCGGAGTCGAGGTAACTTTTACGTTTTAAGTCCGTATAGGAATTGAAAGAGACTTAAAAATAGAATTGATATGAAATTACTCCCCAAACAATGGAAAAATCTGTCGTTTTGGGGAGTTTTCTTTTTTATAGTTTGTGCTCAGCCAAGTTATTCCCAGGATACATTACGTATTTTTTATTCCAACGGTGAACATAAGTTGTTTGCCAGCTCCAAATCGGAGTTGAGTGATTTTGTGTTTACGCATGACCTAAAGTTTGTAGATAGCATTGCTTTGGTTGGATATGCCGATTCTACAGGTCAGAAAAACAAGAATCAGAAACTTTCTGAACGCAGGGTGAAGACGGTCAAGAACTATTTATACAAAATAGGAATCAACGACTCAGTTCCCATTTTTACGAATGCAATGGGCGAGGAATCCGATAATGAAAGTACGAAACTGGAGAATCACCGCAGGGTAGAAGTGGTTCTGTTTTTTACAAAAGCATATGTTCCACCGGCTGAAGAAGAGGAACGGCCATCCAACGGTTTTGTCAATACCAACTGTTACGTTGATGCGCTTGAAGTAATGTCGAAAGCGAACATTTCTTACTTCATGAAAGGAAATACGCGATACGTAAAGCTGGAAATGGAAGTTCACCAGTTGGATGCTTCAAAGCGTTATTTCTCTTTGACTGCCAGAAATCGTTATCCAAAATTGGTGAAATGGGAAAGTGAAACCACAGGTGCCTGGTGGTGGAAACATCCGCGGTATATTGCTTCACTGAAAGCGAAAGATTTTGAAAAGTATGGAATTGTAACTCTTCAGGCAATTGATACCAACAACAGACAAGATTGTACAATTTGCGGAACCGATCCGATCAGTGCTTATGGTTTGAGGACGAAGTTGATGTCCAATCAAGTTGTGATGCAGAACATGCTGGTGAAGAAACGCATTTTGCCGCGTCGAATAGAAATGAAGATCCCAAAAGAGTACATTTCACTTGGTCGAACATACTATTTGGATTCATTAACGAACTATCCTATCAATTGGATAGCGAAATCCGGTCGAAAAGCCGCGCCGTTTTACTTTGCAGAAATTCCTATGCAGTTATTCAATACTAAGGATTTCCAGGTTTACAGCTATAGATATTACTGTGAGAACGCAATTCCTGATTACGAAGTGAATGCTGTAGATACTTTGCGTCGAGGTCCATGTTTATTTGAGCGATTTAGTGGATTTGATTTTTCAATAGGTGCGGAGTTTTCTTATCGACATTTAATGCGAGATGAAGGATCGGTTTCAGCTTACTTCCAGGTTCCATTTGGCAATTTATTTCTTCAGGCGAATATGGGGTATACCTCAAAAAACCGTGTTTTGGGTTCAATCCAGGCCGATTATCATTTTTTTGCTTATTCTACTTTTCCGGAGTATCGCTTAAGTTCAAATCCGGTTGTTGTAAATGAAGAGCATCGAATTTTGAGCTCATACGTGGGAACAAGCTTCACTGGTTTGTTTCATGAAAATGAAAATAGTTTTCTGAACGAATTCCATCTTGGAATTTCCTTTTGGAACCGAACCAATGGAATTGGTTTTGATCGCGCATTTATTCAGGCAGGTGTTGGCTTTGATTATTTGAATAAAAATCAAAGTGAGATCTTCAGTGTTCGTGCCGGATTGCAGTTTCGTTTTTACTAATGTTTAATAGATCAAAGGTGTTCAAAGCGTTCAATTTTGAACCATTTAAACTTTTGAGCGCTTGGAACCTTTAACACGTCTTTGTAATTAAGTATCTTTGCTGTCTCAAAACGAAAGTATGATTCGCTTACAAAACTTCATCGATGGTTCTTTTTCTGATCCGGCTAAAGGTCAATATTTAGACAACATTGAACCAGCAACCGGAAAAGTTTATGCTCAAATTCCAGACTCAACTTCAGAAGATATTGAACGTGCTGTTGTTGCTGCAGAGAAAGCATTTCCAATCTGGTCTAAAATGACTGGTGAGGAAAGAGGGAAGATACTTCAGAACATTGCTTCTGGTATTGAAGCGAGAATGGATGAATTTGTTGCAGCTGAATCAAGAGATAATGGAAAACCATTGACTTTGGCGGGACACGTTGATATTCCTCGTGCCGTTTCTAACTTTCATTTTTTCGCAACAGCAATTGAGCATTTCGCTGCAGAATCACATTACATGGAAGGTCAGGGAGTAAATTACACTACGCGCAAACCAATTGGTGTTGTGGGTTGTATTTCGCCTTGGAATTTACCTTTGTACTTGTTCTCATGGAAAATTGCTCCGGCTTTGGCTAGTGGAAATTGCGTTATCGCAAAGCCTTCTGAAATTACTCCTTATACAGCTTACTTATTGAGTGAAGTAGTGAAAGAAAGCGGAATGCCAGATGGTGTTTTGAATATTGTTCATGGTAATGGTCAAAACGCTGGTGATGCCATTGTTAAACATCCGAAGATTAAAGCCATTTCGTTTACCGGTGGAACAAAAACCGGAGAATATATTGCTCAAACTGCTGCTCCAATGTTCAAGAAATTGTCTTTGGAACTGGGTGGTAAAAACCCAAATATCATTTTCGCTGATTGTGATTTTGATGAAATGATCAAAACAACCATTCGTTCTTCGTTTGCTAATCAGGGACAAATTTGTTTGTGTGGATCGCGCATTTTCATTGAAGAAAGTATTTACGATAAGTTCAAAACGGCTTTTGTTGAAAGAGTAAAACAATTGACAGTTTCTCATCCTACCGATCCGAAAGCAAAAATGGGAGCAGTTGTTTCTAAGCCGCATATGGAAAAAGTACTTTCCTATGTTGAATTGGCGAAAGAAGAAGGTGGAACTGTTCTTACAGGTGGAAACAGAGTAATTCTTGATGCACCATATAACGAAGGTTTTTACATTGAGCCAACAGTAATTGAAGGGTTGGCTTACGATTGCAGAACGAACCAGGAAGAGATTTTTGGTCCTGTGGTTACGTTAACTCCTTTCAAAACGGAAGAAGAAGTACTAATGATGGCGAACAGTACAAACTATGGTTTGAGTGCTACAATTTGGACATCTAATCTTCAGAAAGCACATCGAATGGCCGACGAGGTTCATGCGGGAATCATTTGGTTAAACTCATGGCTGGTTCGTGATTTGAGAACTCCATTTGGAGGTGTAAAAGCATCAGGAGTTGGAAGAGAAGGTGGTTGGGAAGCATTGCGTTTCTTTACAGAGCCTAAGAACGTTTTTGTGAAATACTAGGATTTTCACATCCGCCTAGGCGGATGTCTCTTTTCCCACTGATTCACAGATTTATTGGGCGCTTACCAGACGCCCTTTATTTAGAACGAGACCGGTAGGCTCGTTTTTTATCTGGTCCGCCCGTGGCGGATGGGAGTTATTTTTAATAGTTTGTTATGGGAAAGAGTTTTGAGAGATATCCTGAAATCGGGAAACAATACAATCATTACAAAGGTGGTGTGTACGAAGTCATTTCAATGGCAACGCATTCTGAAACATCTGAAGTATTGGTAATTTATAAAAGCGTGCTTTTTGGAAGTGTTTATGCTCGTCCGCTTGATATGTGGTTTGATGAGGTAGAAAACCAAAACGGAAATTTGACTCCGCGTTTTGAGTTACGCGATTAACATTATCGCTTTTTTAATGCATTGATCAAGCTTCCGGCATCGATCTGAACCGTTGAGTAAATGTCGCGCTTGGTTAATTGATTCAGAATCACTTTTACAGGAGTTCCTTTGTAATTAAACAAAACGTATGACTCCGTTTCCTCAGCAATTTTCGGTGAACCATTCGATGTATAAGCGCTCAGTTGCGTTGGTTGAATATTGATTCGTACGGGTGGTGAAAACAGGAATCTGTACTTATTTCCCTGTTTGTTCAAAATTCCTTTTGCAAAGAGTTTACTTACCAGCTGCTGACCGTATTCATTAACAGACATCATTGCACTGAATCCTTTTACCGGCACTTGTTTCGTTTTACGCACTTGTACCTCATTGAATTCTTCATCAATACCCATTTCTATGTATTCTTCCTCAATCATCTGAATACCGCCTTGTAAATAGCTTAGATCGCCATCCCATGCAGTTAGGAAATCATCGGTAGGGAAACTCACTTTTTTAGCGTAGTCTGAAATTGTTTTGTAAAGCGGATGTTTCTTGTCTTTTCTAAACTCTGTAATATCAAGATGCAGGTGAATTGCCGTTTTCGGATTTCCGTTGATTTCAAAGGCAGAACCTTTTGGTTTCTGTTTGATTTTCAGATCATAGTTCGAATGGAAATAGGTTTTCAGCATGATATTCGATGAATCGCACGTAAATGCCATCATACCGTAATCAATTCCATATTTCTTAAAAGCATCATGCTGGCTATACAACACAAATGTTTCGTTCTTAAAGCGATCAATTCGATTGAAGCGTTCCCAGGTAGTACTGGTTTCACCGTATTTAGCATAAATTGCTCTTCCTAATCGTTGTTTCAGGGCTGGACCTTTATAGAAAAAAGCGTAATGTTTATCATAGTAAATGTAAAGTCCCAGTTCTTCAATCTTTTTGACTTTCGACTTGTGAATCACCGTGTCTTTTACCTGCATGTACTGACTAATTCGCTGAAAGCTTGGACTTAGTTTCGAACTATCTGTCAACGTAACAAAAGCGCCATATTCGTCTTCACCATTTGCAAAGAAGTACAATGGATCCTGTACATCAATTCCGTAGTTTTTAGCCTGAGATAAAAGGAAATCAGCAGTCATGTATTCCCGAAATGGAACGTGCTGCTTAAAAAGCAGACTATTGGTTTCTCTTGCCAGATCAAAGATTTGAAGTCGGCCAACAAACTCCGCTTCCGGAAGTCGGTCTTGCAAACGTGGTGGCGGATCTTTGGCAAATAGCATCGGGCGGATGTACAAAAACAATCCCAGCCCCGCACAAAGCAGAGTAAT
>CAMLET010000082.1 GCA_946479125.1 uncultured Flavobacteriales bacterium | reverse complement strand
GAACTTATACTGTAAGAGTGATTGGTTACAACGGAGCGACAAGTGCAACCTGTTACACGTTAAATGTGGCGAGAACTTCTGCAAGCTTTATTGGTGAAGAATCAACGTCATCATCGTATTCTGTTTACCCGAATCCGACAAAAGATAAGTTGGCAGTTAGTTCTTCTAATCCGGATGAGGTAATGACTGTTGAAGTAATGGACATCAATGGAAAAGTGCTTTCAACGCAATCGTTATTGAGCAATTCGGTAATAGATGTTTCAGAAATTAGTTCAGGAATTTATTTTGTGCGCATTTTGTCTGCTAAGGATGAAGTGACACAAATCAAGTTTGTTAAAGAGTAATTGAAATCTGCTATCAGTTTCGAATACTAATAAATATTAAATAATCCTGTTGGTATTGAGGGAGATGAGAAATCGTCTCCCTTTTTTTCGTTTCTTTACTATCAATACTGAAACTATGAAAGCAAACATTTATCTCGTTCCGCACGATTTTACTCCGGTAGCTGATACGGCCACAAAAATGGCATTGGAATTCGCTCATTTGAACAATGGTTCCTTGGTTTTAATTCATGTAGTTGATAAAAAGACTGAACGCAGAGATGCAAAAGAGAAGTTTCATGAAGTGTTGAGTCAGTTTTCCGAAGCTGATAGAGCGATTATGCGAACGATTGTTATTGAAGGTGATGTTTACGGTGATATTGGTAAAGCGAGTGATATTCTGAACGCTTCTCTTATTGTAATGGGAACACATGGTGCTACCGGTTTGCAAAAGATCTTCGGAAGTAGAGCGTTGAAAGTGGTGAACAGTACAGGTACACCTTTCATGATTACGCAAGGAACCGGAAACCTGAACGAGATCAAGCATATTGTAATGCCATTCTATTTCGAGAAGGAAACAGTACAAATCGCGACTTTTGCTGCGGAAATTGCCAAAATGTTCAAGTCGACTATTCATCTCGTTGGTTTTTATGATAAAGATGAATGGTTACATGATAAGACCAAATCCAATCAATTGATTCTTCGTCGATACTTTACAGATCAGGGAATTGATCATGAGATCGTCAATCTTCCAAAGGAGAAGTCTTACGAAAAGGAATTGCAGGAATATGCAGCTTCTATAAATGCTGATTTGTTTGCGGTGGCGCATTACAACGAATCGGTTTTGACTTCAGCATCTTCTTTTGTTCAGGAATTGATCGAGAATTCGCATGATATTCCGGTTTTGACAGTCAACACAGAAGAGCTTACAATCACTTCAGGGTTATCCTTCCTAACTATTTAATAATGACTAAATGGTCAAAAGGCTCAAGGTTTGAACACTTTGAACGTTTTGATCTTTTGAACGAATAATACAGAATGAAGCAATTCGAAACAGAACGTTTGACGCTTCGTCAGATGGATACTTCTGATGCGGTTTTCTTGGTAAATGTGATGAATACACCGAAATGGTTAAAGTTCATCGGTGATCGCAATGTGCATTCCGAAGAAGATGGCGTGAAATACATTACAGACCGCGTGTTAAGTCAATACGAACGTTTGGGATATTCCAATTTTACCGTTATCCGAAAAAGTGACGGAGCGAAAGTGGGTGTTTGCGGCTTGTATGATCGTCCCGGATTGGAAGGAATTGATATTGGTTTTGCCTTTTTGCCAGAATATGAAGGAATGGGCTATGGATTCGAAGCTGCGAGCAAAATCAAAGAAGCGGCTTTCAACGTGTTTCAAATCCCAAAATTGTGTGCGATTACTTCGAAGGAAAATGTGGCCTCTCAACGTTTATTGGAGAAGATTGGATTGAAACCAATGGGTGCGATTGTTCTTCCAGGTGAAGAGGAAGAAGTACTGTACTATGAAATTTCTTGAGGCGAAAAGTCGAAACTGGTGTTGATCTAAGTGGTTAACTCAGTTGTGATTTGGTGGTTTGTTATGGTTTTATTTCCACCAGCTTCGACTTCTCATGCTTCCCTAAAGCCCTCTTTGAATTAAGATGAATCAAAGGTAATAGGGGAAGTTCGTAAGCTTTTTACGATTTGAAAAGATAATCTTCGTCCTCGTCAGTATTTCCTGTAACGGTGTTGAATTTTAATAGATGCGGGATGATTCCGGCGAGCATAGACCAAAGCACTATGATTCCACCGGAAACGATATAATGAAATTGGATTTCATTTGAAAAGTTGTTTAACGGCAGATATGCATACGGGATTACGCACATTAGCAGATAAACGTAATGGGCAGATTTTTTGACTTTGATGTTTCCCAATTCTGCGAGTAATGTCAATAAGCCGCCATAGGCAAAAATAATGACAGGACTGATAAACAAACCAAACATATAGACACCGAAAAGTACCGTTGTTAATGGTGCGATTACCGTTAACGGAACCACCATCAACAGGTTTTTCGACTTAAATTTCTTGTGTTGTTTCTTAAATGCGAAATAGAAACTCAACGTCAACATTCCAAAAATGCTCGTCAGTACCAGTTGTTCACTAAGTCTGTAGAAGACCAATAATCCATTTCCAACCGACCAAACCAAAAGTATGATCAGCAGAGTGAGATTCGTAAACCAAAACCATCCAACCTTCATAAATTCACCCTTACACTTCGTAACGAAAGTTAGTGAATCTAGATTAAAAATCCGACTATTTTGGAATTGTTGTTCGAATCAAATTGGAATATCCTCTTGCGATCAATTTTGTCCTATCCGAATTCCAGATGCTGCATTCTGCGTTAATCAGTTGTCGACCTTTTTTGATGATTTTTGCTTCTGCAATTACGGTTTCGTGTTCTTTCGCTGGTGACATATAATCAATTGCATTGTTGATCGTCGAATAGAAATGTTCTTCACCGAAAGTGTAAACAGCTGTTCCGATGGCATCATCAATAATCGCAGCCGAAACGCCGCCATGCAAAATTCCAATCGGGTTGGTCATTTCTTTTCTCACCTTGTATTCAAAAACCACTGTACCTTCTTCTGCTGAGCGCAATATAGGATTCAACCAAATCATCAAAGGAGAAGGAGTTAACGTTTCAGATGCTTGTTTTCCAATTTGCTGCTTTAAATGAGCTACTACTTTATTCATCGTTTTTTAAATATTCGTCTGTAAAATGTTCGTTGTGTTTTGGTTTGGAAAATTTCTCGTTGTTGTAAGCTTGAGAATTTCCTCTTGGAATGGAAAGTGATTGCCATTTTTCGTCGCAGATCATTTTTCCAATGAAAACCATTTGCCCCACGTGATACGGATAATGTGCCAATTGTCTGTTTATCGCATCAACAACTGTATGACCTTGATTTCGGATGTAAATTGTTGTTGAGAAATCAGCTTCTGTCAACGCATTCAAAGTATTGAACAAGCAATTCCAGCCTTCTTCCCAAAGTTTCAGCAAATTCTCTTTTGAGGCGATGTCATTTTCAAATTCTCCATCACGATTTCGGCTTTCTTTTTCGCCGTCAGTTGTAAGGAAATCAGTCCAGCGTGAAAGCATGTTTCCGTGTAGGTGCTTCACAATAATGGCAATCGAATTGCTTTCTTCATTGAATTGCCAGAACAATTTCTCTTCCGGAAGTTGAGCTATCGTTTTGTCGCCTAATTGCTTGTAGTACGCGAATTGTTTCTTCGCACTTTCTAGAAATTCTGTATACATAATTGTGTGATTATATTTTCTCAATTACCATTGCTGAAGCTCCGCCACCACCGTTACAAATTGCAGCAACGCCATATCGTCCATTTTCCTGGTGTAGAACCGACATTAAGGTACATAAAATTCGTGCTCCGGACGCTCCAAGCGGATGTCCAATTGCTACAGCTCCGCCATAAACATTGACCTTGTTTTCGTCCAGTCCAAGAATTCGCTGATTCGCCATCGCAACTGCTGCATAAGCTTCGTTTATTTCGAAAAAGTCAATTTGATCTAAAGATAACCTGGCCTGCTCTAAAGCTTTTGGAATTGCCAGAGATGGTGAAGTGGTGAACCATTCCGGGGCTTGGGCTGCATCTGCATAACCAATGATCTTTGCCAATGGTTTGAGATTGTATTTTTCTACTGCTTCTTGTGATGCCAGGATCAAAGCTGCTGCGCCGTCGTTAAGGTTACTCGCATTTGCAGCGGTGATGGTTCCATTCTCAATAAAAACAGAAGGAAGTGTTGGAACTTTTTCAGGAATGACTTTAAAAACATCTTCGTCTTCTGAAACCACGATTTCTCCCTTTTTAGAAGGAATACGAATGGGGATGATTTCTGAACTGAATTTTCCGGCTTTCGTTGCTTCGTTTGCTTTTGCGTAAGATGCCAACGCAAATTCATCTTGTTCTTCACGACTCAGTTGATATTTCTCAGCACACAATTCGGCGGCATTTCCCATGTGTAATCCGTTGTAAACATCTGTTAAGCCGTCTTTCAGTAATCCGTCAATAAATGTTTCATGTCCCAATTTGGTCGTTTTTCGAAGTAAGCTGTAATGTGGTGCGTTACTCATGCTTTCCATTCCGCCAGTTATTACCAGATCTTCCAAACCAAGTTGGATTTGTTGCGCGCCAATTGCAGTAGCTTTCATTCCTGATGCGCAGACTTTATTGACTGTTGTGGCATCGGATGAATCTGGAATTTCTGCGAATTTAGCTGCTTGTCGCGCTGGAGATTGCCCCAAGTTTGCCGAAAGCACATTTCCCATGTAAACAGAAGAGATGTTGTTTGGATTAATTCCAGCCGACTCATATGCTTCACGAATGGCCAATGCTCCCAATTCAGTAGCTGAGAAACCGGATAAACTCCCAAGGAATCCGCCTGTTGGAGTTCGTTTTGCTGCGACAATAAATACTTCTTTCATGATCTTATTTTTAAAATATACCAATCGGTATATGTATGAGCAAAAAAATATCAGTTCTTCAAATTCAAAATCATTTTTTCAATGAAATTCATAGCAGAATTTAGGTAGTTCAATTTTCCTGAAAGTTTGGTTTGAAGAACTGCTCCCTGAACCAATCCCGCTAATACTGCAACTGTTTCTGTTGTGTCGATATCACTTTTTAACTCTCCTGTTTCCATTCCCTTTTTGAGCAGGCGATCAATGGATTCACGCCATGTTTGTAATGCTTGCGAAGCTTGTGCTTTCAGTAATGGATGATTGTCGTCTGCTTCAGTTGCAGTGTTTGCCAGCGGACAACCACCTTGTAAAAATGGAAGATTCAAAAAGTCTCGGTAAACTTCCGGATAAACCAATAGCTTTTCTGTAATGGTGTTCTTCACAGCCATTTTCGATTTGATGTAATTCGAAACCAATTGAAAATTGTATTCAAAAACCGCAAGAGCAACTTCGTCTTTGTTTTCGAAATTTCCGTAGATGCTTCCTTTTGTCAAACCTGTTACCTGTGTCAAATCGCTCATAGAAGTTCCGGCAAATCCCTTCTCGTTAAAAACAGGAGCTGCTTTCTCAATAATGAATTGTCGTGTTCGTTCTGATTTTGACATGCTCAAATGTATGAATAAAAATATACCGAAAGGTATTAAATGTGTTTTTGTTGATTTTTCGATGAAATCTAAATTATCCCACTTTTTGCTCTTTTATCCACAATTCTACATTTGTTACCACTTTTTACCACTTACGATTTTTGAAGCTGTAATTCAATAAAATCAATACTTTTGTTAAAGTAGTTGAAACCTTTTGTGCGCTCTTTGCGTTATTAGTTTTCAACAAAGTGTAACTTGGTGGTAAAAAGTGGGTTATTCTCTCTAATTTTACGCATTATTAATAGCTATGGCTGGACTTGTAGGAGAATTTGAAGTGAAACTGGACGGAAAAGGAAGATTCCTCTTCCCGGCTGGTTTGCGCAAGCAACTTTCTCCCGAGGCTCAGGAACAATTCATGTTGAACAAAGGTTTTGAAGACTGTTTGACACTCTATCCGATGAATGAGTGGGACAAACTGGCGGAAAAACTAGCTAAGCTGAATTTGTTTAAACCAAAGAATCGTATGTTCTATCGTTTGTTCCATCAAGGGGCAAAACAAATTGCGCTCGACACGGCAGGGCGCGTTTTGATTCCGGTGATGCATATGGAGCGTGTTGGTTTGGATAAAGATGTGATGCTTATTGCGTACAATGATCGAATTGAAATCTGGGACAAGTCTAAGTACTTCCAGCTTCTTGATGGAAACATGGCTGATTTCGCTGATTTGGCGGATGAAGTAATGGGTGACTTAGGGAATGATGACGAATAACGATGCTACATACCATGTTCCGGTAATGCTTAAGGAATGTCTTGACGGACTCGCGATCAAAAAAGATGGCGTTTACGTTGATGTGACATTTGGTGGTGGCGGACATTCCCGAGAGATCTTCAAATTACTTTCTTCTGAAGGGAAATTGATCAGTTTTGATCAGGATCCTGATGCGGCTAAAAATGCCTGGGATGCTCCTAATTTCCATTTCGTTGCTTCTAATTTTGCTTTTCTAAAGAATCATCTGAAAATGATGGGAATTTCTCATGTTGACGGAATTCTGGCTGATCTGGGTGTTTCTTCTCATCAATTCGATGATGCTAAACGTGGTTTTTCCATTCGTACGAACGAGCGATTGGATATGCGTATGAATCAAAGTGGTGATTTTGATGCGGCGAAAGTGGTTGCTACTTATGATGAAGAGCAATTGGCGAAGATCTTTCGTGAATATGGTGAGTTGGCTCATCCGTACAAAACCGCTGTTGAATTGGTGAAAGCCAGAAATAAAGCGACTATTTCTACTACTGGAGAATTGATGGAGGCTTTGGGTTCTGTTGCTCCCAAATTTAAAGATCACAAGTTTTTTGCTCAGGTTTTTCAGGCGCTTCGTATTGAAGTGAATAAGGAGATGGATGTTCTTGAGCGTTTTCTGGAACAAACTGCTGATGTGTTAAAGCCAGGTGGAAGGTTGGTGGTGATGTCTTACCATTCTTTGGAAGATCGTCCAGTTAAAAATTTGATGAAGCGTGGAAATCTGGATGGAAAGATCGAGAAGGATTTCTTTGGAAAAATACTAAAGCCTTTTGAGGAGGTAAATAGAAAGCCAATTTCGCCAAGCGAGGATGAAATTCAGCGAAATACGCGTGCTAGAAGTGCAAAGTTGAGAATCGCAACACGAGTTGAAGATGGAAAATGAGTTGCGCGATAAGGAGGAATTGAAAGCTTTGCAGGAAGCGGCAGCTAAAAAGGAAAAGAAGTCGAAGGCTTCTTATAAGGCTGGTGCAGACGGGAAGAAAAAGCCGGAACGTGTTTCTCGACCAAACTTACTGGTTCAGGTGTTGAATGGTGAAATTCTGACAAGGGATTTTGTGGTGAACAACCTGACGTTCATCTTCTTCATTTTGCTGTTGTTGCTTTTGATGGTTTCGAAAGGGTATTACGGAAAGCAATTGACAAAAGACATCAACGATAGGCAGGAGGAATTGGATGCTAAAACGGCGGAATATATTGAAAGCAAAGCGAAGTTGGAAGAGTTGACTACGCGTTACAGATTAAAAAGAGTATTGGAAAAAAGGGGTTTGAAAGAGTCTGTGAATCCGGTAAAAGTGATCCGAATTAAGAAAATGGAAAAGTGAAAATTGAGAATGTACAAGGATAGGAGGTGTTAAGACCTTTTCAATTCTCCATTATCAATTGTCAATTAGAATATGAAAGAGAAAAAAGATATCATTTGGCGAGCATACATCGTTTACTTAGGCTTCTTTGTTGCCTTGGTTGTTGTTATCGTTAAAACTGCTCTTATTCAAACAGAGGGTGGTGATTCTATGTTCTCTAGTGGGAAGGAAAAGATCAAGACCATGACTGAGGAAAGGTATCCGCGTCGAGGTGAGATTTTGGACCGCAATTTCACGCCTTTGTTGACTTCGGTTTCGTTCTTCGATCTGCGTATGGATCCGACTGTTGTGGATGAGGAGGTTTTTAATCGGGATATCAGTGATTTGTGTATTGGACTAAATAAATTATTTCCCGAAACATCTGCACGCGATTTTGAATCATTCATTCGTTCTGGAAGAGCTAGAAATAATCGTTATGTGAAGATCAAGCTAAGTGCAACAAACGCTCAGAGAAACTTGGTAAAAAAGCTTCCTATTTTTAATCTTGGCCGTAATAAAGGTGGGTTAATTGATGACGAAGAGCGAATGGTGCGTAAACGTCCTCATGGAATGTTGCTGGAAAGAACATTAGGTTATTATAATGATGAAGATACAAATGACATTATTCGTGTAGGAATTGAAGGTGCTTACAATGAGCTTTTAGCTGGACAGCCAGGATTGGAGATCATGCAAAACATTTCTTCTGGCTGGAAAAAGACCGGGAAATTTGTGAAAGAACCTGTTGAAGGTGCAGATTTGATCACGTCTTTCGATCTTGATATTCAAGAGGTGGCACATTCTGAATTATTACAACAGTTGAAAACGCAGGGTGCAAAGAGCGGTTGCGCAATCGTGATGGATGTGAAAACGGGATTTGTACGTGCAATGGTGAATCTTCAGTTGGATAAAAAAGGCAATTACGCAGAAGTTTATAATCAGTCAATTGGTTCGAAAGAGGTTCCCGGGTCTACGTTCAAGTTGGCGTCTTTAATGGCTGCGTTGGAGGATAAGAAAATTCGTTTGAGTGATATAGTTGATGCAAACGGGATTTACAATTTCGGGCCGAAACTGGAGCTTCATGATTCGAACAAATTCGGCTACGGAAAAATTACTATTCGTAAAGCCTTTGAGGTTTCTTCAAATGTTATTGCGAAGGTTATTCAAAATGCTTACAGAAACGAACCGCAGGCATTTATTGATCGTTTGCGTTCGTTTGGTTTGGCAGATTCTCTTGGGGTTGAATTGTTGGGAGAGCCTAAGCCGACGTTGTACGCTCCTGGAATGCCGCAATGGTCCGGAATTTCATTGCCATGGATGTCTATTGGATATGAAGTTCAGCAAACGCCGCTTCAAACATTGGCTTTTTACAATGCAGTTGCAAATGACGGTGACATGGTTCGTCCACAATTTGTTGAGCAGATTCGTCGTGGGAATGCAGTTGTGAAGAAGTTTCAGCCAATCTATTTGCGTAAAAACATTTGTTCGAAATCAACATTGACTCAGTTGCAGGAATGTTTAGAGGGTGTTGTGATTCGTGGAACAGGTAGTGCTTTGAAGTCGTCGCTTTTTGATATCGCCGGGAAAACGGGAACGGCTAAAATCCTAAACGATCAGAATAGTTATGGTGAGGAAGGACAGGGTCGTTATCAGGCTTCTTTTGTTGGTTATTTTCCTGCAAAAGACCCAATCTACAGCTGTATTGTTGTGGTTTCCGCTCCAACGCGCGACATCTACGGTGCTACGGTTTCTGGAACTGTGTTTACGGCAATTGCGAATAAGGTTTATTCAAATACATTGAGCTATCACCACGCGATTAACGCGAGTAAACCAAAACGAGAAGTTCCAAAGGCTAAAACGGGAAGAAATCAGGATTTGATTCGTGTGATGAAAGATTTAAAAATGCCTTACACGGTGCCTGCTTACAGCGAATGGAGTAAGACGAAATCGGATGGTAAAAAAATGGAGATCGCTCCAATTCAATACAGTAAAAATAACGTTCCCAATGTTCGTGGTTTATTGGCGAAGGACGCTGTTTACCTCATTGAAAAACAAGGAATGCATGTATTGCTTCGCGGAAAAGGACGAGTGGTTTCACAAACAATTCCAGCTGGAACT
>CAMLET010000081.1 GCA_946479125.1 uncultured Flavobacteriales bacterium | reverse complement strand
ATTTAGAAAGTTTCATGGGTTTCCAAACATCCAAAGAGATTGCACATGAATCGCAATCATCAGTCAATCGGAAGTGGTTTTGGTAAGTCATTTTAACCTTGTTTCTTGCCTGTGGAACTGCAAGTCGGAAAAACCGTTCCTTTTGCACTTTTCCATCTTTAAAACAACAGACATGAATGGTTCCTTGTTTCACTCCGAAATCAGCAATAAAGCTTAATTCTGTCGACAACCAATCAGCAGGGATTTTGTTCGTTTGATAAATCGGATATGTACCAGGAGAAAGAATAGTATCTATTTCGGGCAGAACAATTTGCTTCAACAAGGGAATCCCGTCTTCCAACTGTTCTTCTGTATCCATTAAACTGTAATCAAGCGGAGATGGATTTGCATTCAGATAAATGGCGTTGTAATACTTCGCATTCATGTGATCATAATGCAGAATGGTTTCGTTGTACTGCCAGATTTGAAAGAGGTTTACAAAACTCAGAAAACCCAGAACTGAAAGGAACAAGTAGCGACGCCAGCCAACATAAATGCGTTCAATAAAAGCTGCAAAAGCTAAAGCTAAAACGGGAGTTCCCTGAACCAAAGCGCGAGTTGAATAAGTTCCACCATAACGCCAGTCAAACCAGGAGATCACAATCCAAATATTCAATAAACCAAAAGTGAGTACAGCTTTTCGGAACGGTTTTCCTTTCATCAAAAATAATCCGATGACAAAGAAAATAGTGATTGGTGTGTAAATGAACCATCCCTTTTCAAAGCCGATTAAAACACGCCACCATGGATTGATAAATGTCCATTTACTTCCAACATCAAAAACCCAGGAGCCAGTAACGTATTTCCAATAAATCAATTGAGGAAGAATACCAATGAAAGCACCAAGAACAGCAACGTAAACGCTTTTCTTATTCGTTTTCACCAAAGCCCATTTCGATTTCAGATTCTCAGAACCATCCAATCCCCAAAGAAGTGGAATGAAGAACATGATCAATTCCGTAGGTCGACAAATTGTTGCTAAACCGATGGTTAAACCAATGAAAAAGGCAAGCTTGAGTTTCGGATTTTCATGCCAGCGAATGGTCCACCAAAGCACAAGACAATACAATGGAAAAATATGTATGTGACTTTGCGCTCCATCGATTCCTGCATATTGAATAACATTTGTGGCAAACCCAATTCCGATTAGAGTAAGCGCAGTTACGGTTTCCGAATAATAACGAATCAGCACTTTTCGGAGAACGAATAAACCCAGTAGATACCAGAAAATTGCTCCCCAAATAATTGAATATTGATAAGGCCATGAAAAACCATCTTCCGGAGCATCCGCAGCCTTTGCAATCAGATGTCCGATTGTAAAGAACGGAAGCTGCATGATGGAAACACCTCCAAAATATTTACCTGCAAAATTTCCATTTTTAGCAGGAGTTACCTGGTAAAACAATCCTCCTGAAACATGATAAGTGGAATCGATTTTCGGAAACCAACTATACTGCTTTATATCCTTATGAATGAGAATAGCTGGCGTATACATGTAATAACCAAGCGCATCATAAGTTGTGGCGTTGTAACCATTTTTTGAATTGTTCTCAAAATAACACAGACGAACAATTACAGTTAATGTGGCAACAAGCAATAATGACCATAAACTTAATTTTCTCATGAAGTAAAAATAAAAAACGCCCTCATTTCTGAGAGCGTTTTCACTATTTATTATCCTAAGAATGGATATCTGTAATCCGTCGGTGGAACAAATGTTTCCTTGATCGTACGAGCCGAAACCCAGCGCAACAAGTTCATTGCTGCTCCAGCTTTATCATTGGTTCCTGAACCTCTGGCTCCACCAAATGGCTGTTGACCAACAACTGCTCCAGTTGGTTTATCGTTGATATAGAAATTTCCTGCCGCATTTTCCAAAGCCAATGTAGCTTCCTGAATAGCGTAACGGTCGTTCGAAATAATTGAACCAGTCAACGCGTAATCAGAAGTTTCATCTAATAACTTCATTGTTTGAGCATATTCGTTTTCAGGATAAACGTAAATGGTAAGAACAGGTCCGAAGATCTCCTCACTCAAGGTTCTGAATTTCGGATTCGTTGTTACAGCAACCGTTGGTGCAATAAAGTACCCAACACTCTTATCATAGGTTCCACCTGTAATAATTTCAGCATCTGCCTGACCTTTGATGTAATCAATGTATCCCGCGATCTTATCAAACGCTCTTTCATCAATAACAGCATTAATGAAATTGCTAGTATCTTCAGGACTACCCATTTTGAACGAATTTACTTGTTCAACCAAAATGCGTTTTACCTCCGGCCAAAGATTAGAAGGAACGTAAGCTCGAGAAGCTGCAGAACATTTTTGTCCCTGGAATTCAAAAGATCCACGAGACAATGCTGTAGCTACTTCAGCTGCATTTGCACTTTTGTGAACCATTACGAAATCTTTCCCTCCTGTTTCACCAACAATTCTTGGGTAAGTTCTGTAGTTCTCAATATTGTTTCCAATTTCTTTCCAAAGGTGACGGAAAACCGCTGTTGAACCAGTGAAATGTAATCCTGCGAAATCTCTATGCTTGAAAACGATATCACCAGCAGTTGGTCCGTCAACAGCAATCATATTGATTACTCCTGCGGGAACTCCAGCCGCTTCAAACAATTCCATAATCACCTGAGCCGAATACATTTGAGATTCTGCCGGTTTCCAAACAACCACATTCCCCATCATTGCAGGTGCAGCACATAAGTTTGCAGCAATAGATGTAAAGTTGAATGGTGTTACTGCGAAAACAAAACCTTCCAACGGACGGTATTCCAATCTGTTCCACATTCCAGGCAAAGATTCCGGTTGTTCACGGTACACTTGCGTCATATACTGAACATTGAAACGGAAAAAGTCGATCAACTCGCATGCCGCATCAATTTCAGCTTGCATTACGTTTTTCGACTGCGCCAACATCGTTGAAGCATTCATTCTATCTCTGAAAGGTCCAGCCAATAGATCAGCTGCTTTCAAAAAGATTGCTGCACGTTGCTCCCAAGGAAGATTTGCCCAATCTTTTCGAGCTTTCAAAGCTGAATCAATTGCTTTATTCACATGTTCAGCAGTTCCATAGCTGTAATGACCAAGAACTTTATTTCTGTCATGCGGTGGCGACATTGGACGTTTGTCGGAAGTAGAAATTTTCTCTCCTCCGATATAAAGTGGAATCTCAATTGGATTCTGATTATACATTCTTTTGTATTCCGCGATCAAAGAGTCACGATCTGCGTTCCCAGGCGCGTAAGCCTTTACAGGTTCATTAACCGCTTTTGGAACGGTAAAAATAGCATTCGACATAGTAAGAATTTTACAGTGCAAAGGTACTCAAAACACTTGAACAGGAACATCTCTTTCTTTGTCAAAATTCAAGAACTTTTATTGTTAGGATTCAAGCTTTTTATCTACTTTTAATAAAAAAGACCTTGAATAAACACTATCTCTATATCATCGGGATATTTCTATCGACGTGTTGCTTCGGACAAAATCTTCCGCAATTATTGAACACATATCAAACAGGCGCATCATCTGAAAAAGTGAGAGCTGCTGAGGATTTGATGGATTATTACATTGGTGAAAACAAGGACACATTAGAGGTTCTTGGTGAAGAATTGTTTTACTACGGAATTGAAAATCATTATTATCCGGCCATTGAAACGGGAAAAATAATTCTTGCCGAGTATTTCGTTGAGACTGGTAAAACTGCAGACGGTATAACGATGGCAAAATCGCTTCTACCGGCAATGGAAGAACGAGGTGATCATGAGAAACTAAGCAGGGTTTGCAAATTAGTTTGTCAAGGCTACAGATTCGAAAAAGATGCTTCTTCTGCACTTTATTGGGCTGAACAATCTGTACGACACAGCAAACAAAGCGACGATCCCGAGGTTCAAACTTATGGCTATCTTTCATTAGCTGAATCGTACATTTTGAATGGAAAAACGAAACTTGGAATTAAATATTTCAATGAATACATCGCAAAAGCCCGTCCGTTAAAACTGAATAATGGAATTTGTTCAGCTTACGGCCGATTAGGAGATATTTACAGAAGACAGGGAAATCTGGATAAGGCCGAATACTACTTCAACGCATCCTATAAACTGGCACAAAAAACAAAGAGAAAAACATCCTTAGGACATGCTATCAATAACTTGGCAATCACCTATTTTGAACGCGGCGACACGTTGAAGGCGCGTATTTATTTTGAAAAAGGACTGGATTTAAGAATTCAGAACAGAGATGTTAATGCCATTTCGGAAAGCTATTACAACCTTGGTGATTATCAGTTCTACATAGGCAAACCAAAGCTGGCAATTGCCTGGTACAAAAAGTCTTACGAATACGCTAAGAAACATCATTTATTACCTCAAGCACAAGATGCACTCTATCTACTAGCGAGAGTTTATCAGAGTTTAGATGAGCACAAAACTGCTAATCAGTATTTAGAAGAGTACATCAATCTGGAAGAAAAAATGAAGGTAAAAAACCAGAAAGATGAGCAGAAGATCAAAGAGAAGCAACTCGAGTTTATGAAATTGGAGATCGAAACTGAAAAAGAGGGATACGAATCCGATAAGACCTTTTTGGATTACATAAAACCTGAATGGATCTTGATTGCTTTTTTAGGATTGCTTTCTATTTTCCTCACCTTGAAACTGAGAAAAGCAGGAACAAAACATTGACATCTCGGCTCCACTCGATGACCTTCGTTATAAGCTTGATGAATGTTAATTCATTTTTCCCGGGAACATCAAGTGAAAAGTAGGAATCTCTACTCTGAACACTTGCTCGCTATCTTTATTAACGAAAGTATAGAAACCTGTCATTGCACCAACATCAGAACGAATTTCGCAACCGCTGGTATAGTTGTAAACTTCACCCGGAGCTAAAACAGGTTGCTGACCAATTACACCTTCGCCACTAACATGAGTTGAAGCATGTAATGAATCAAAAATAAACCAATCACGGTGTAAAAGCTGAACAGGAAAATCGTTTCTGTTTTCGATATTGATATTGTAATGATAAAAGAAAACACCATCACGTACGTTGGAAATATCGGAACGGAACATTGTGTTCACGCTTACCGCAACTCCCTCTGTAATAATAAGATGTTGTTTTTTTGTTGTCATTTGCTTCACAAATTACTAATAAAAATCTAGTAAACCAAAAACGATTTTGATATTCATATATTGCATTATTGAACTCTTGTTACATTAAATTTTCCCGTAGCAGATAATTAGATTCATTCTAATCATTATCCCGCATCATACTTTCTAACTGTTGTCCAACGCTTTTTCTTAAATTTGCCAAAACTCATTGAATGACTCCAACATTTCATCGTCTAAAAATTACTGAACTACAATTTGAGACCGAAGATGCTGTATCCATCTGTTTTGATGTTCCAAACGAACTTCGTGAAGCATATAAATACGACGCAGGTCAATACTTAACAATTCGCCATGAAATTGGGGGTGAAGAACTTAGACGAAGTTATTCTATTTGCAAATCTCCAAACGAAGGAAAACTTTGCGTGGTTGTAAAGAAGGTTGAAGACGGACGTTTTTCGTCGTACGCAACGAGTTCTTTGAATCCGGGAGACGAGTTGGATGTAATGACACCAATGGGTCATTTTCAGCATAAAGCAAACGAATCTGAACAAAAGTCATACGTTCTATTCGCTGCAGGTTCGGGAATTACTCCTGTAATTGCCATTGCGAAGAATATCTTGCATAACGAGCCGAATAGTGATGTAACAATGGTTTACGGAAATAAAGGCTTTGCAAGTATTATTTTCCGTGAGGAGTTAGAGGACCTGAAGAATCTTCACATGGATAATTTCCGATTGATCCACGTTTTGAGTCGTGAGAATTTGGGGAATAAACTTCAAAAAGGTAGAATTGACGAGGAAAAAGTCAGTGCTATTGCAAAAGCGTTCCTTTCAAATCAGAAGGTTGATGGAGTTTATATCTGCGGACCAGAAGAAATGATTCATGCTGTAAAAAGCGGAATGATGGCTTCAGGAGTTGAGGAGAATAAAATACACTTCGAATTGTTCGGTACAACTGCTCCGAAGAAAGCGAAAGTTGTAGAAGAAAGCGAAATTGTTCACTCTAAGGTGACAATTATATTAGATGACGATCAATACATTTTGGATTTAGATTCAAATGGAAAATCAATATTAGAAGCTGGTTACGACGTAGGAGCAGATTTGCCTTACGCTTGTAAAGGTGGCGTTTGCTGTACTTGTAAGGCGAAGATCCTTGAAGGAACAGCAGTTATGGATATCAATTACGCACTAGAAAAAGAAGAGGTTGAAGCAGGATATATTTTAACATGTCAGGCACATCCAACTTCAAAAGAACTAGTGGTATCATTCGACGAATAAAATGGGATTATTTTCAAAGTTTAAAAAGTCCGCCGCGGCGGATCCGAAAGAGTTTAAAAGTGCATTGCTTGAGGTTGAATCGAAAACACAACTAACAGCTGATGCTGTGGAAGTTCGATTTAAAATCCCTGAAGAATTTGCTGATGCATATAAATTTATTGCTGGTCAATACATCAATGTCAGTGCAGAAATAAACGGAAAGAAGGAAACAAGATCTTATTCTATTTGTTCAGCTGAGGATAACGGATTGGCTGTTGGAGTAAAGAAAATTGATGGCGGATTGATCTCCAGTTATTTGGTTGACAAAGTTCAGGTTGGAGACAGTGTTGAGATTTCAAAACCTCAAGGAAACTTCAATTGGAAATCGGGATCGAACTCGATTGTTGCTTTCGCAGCGGGAAGTGGAATTACACCTATTCTTTCAATCTTACTGAAACAACGTGAAAATAGCTCAACATCGACTTTATTCTATGGGAATAAAACGGTTGCTGATACAATGTTTCACAATCAAGTTTCCTCTATTTCTGGTTGTAAATTTGTGCCGTTTTACAGTCGAGAGGCTGTTCAAGGAGCTACGAATGGTAGAATGACTAAACAAGCAATTAGTGAGGCAATCAAAGCAGATTTATCTGTACTTCGCGCTGACCATTTTTACATTTGTGGTCCGGAAGAAATGATCATGGACATCAACGAAGTACTTACTGTCTTTGGCGTTGAGAAAAGTAAAATCCATTTCGAATTGTTTACTACTCCGGTGAAATTGGTTTCTGAACCGACAACTGTGGTTGGTAATTTTAATGGTACAAGCCAGGTAAGCGCTATTCTTGATGGTGAAATTTATCGTTTGGAATTGAAAACAAATGGTTCAACGATCCTTGAAGCTTTAGACAAACAAGGAGCTGACGTTCCTTACTCTTGTAGAGGTGGTGTTTGTTGTACTTGTAAAGCCAAGATAGTTGAAGGTTCTGCTAGTATGAAAGTGAATTTCGCTTTGACGGACGAAGAAGTGAAAGAAGGTTACGTTCTGACTTGTCAGGCACAACCAACGAGCGAAGTTTTAAAATTAGATTTTGATGCATAAAACTGCATTAATTATAGGATCGAGCAGAGGAATTGGCAAAGAACTGGTGAAGCAATTTGCCGATTCTGGAATAGCCTGTCATGCTTTCGCGCGATCTGAGCAGGGATCAAATTCCCATAAGATTTCTTATCACTTTTTAGATTTGAATTCAGAAAATGTGAAGTCCGATTTTCAAAAAATCACGGCTTCTATTTCAACATTCGACTATGTTGTTTACAACGCTGGTAGAATTGTAGTAAAACCGTTTACAGAACTAAGTCGAGCGGAAATTCGATCTGTTTATGACGTGAACGTTGTAGCTGCAATGGAAATTTTGCAGGTTTGTATTCCAAAAATGGCAAAAGACGGTCATATTGTTTTGATTTCATCCATGGGAGGATTTCAGGGAACAATGAAGTTTGCTGGTTTATCCGCTTATTCGACTTCAAAAGCAGCTTTAACATCATTGACAGAACTATTAGCAGAAGAATACAAAGACGCTGGTTTTTCCATCAATTGTTTGTGTCTAGGATCCGTTCAAACGGAAATGTTAGCAGAAGCATTTCCGGGCTATCAAGCTGCTCATTCTCCGCAAGAGATGGCTTCATTCATTCATGATTTCACAGTTAATTCAGGAAAGTTTTTCAAAGGAAAGATTCTTCCTGTTTCCATTTCTACGCCTTAGTTCTCATGGAACTTTCACTAGGTCCGCTGCAAACTTACACAGATCATCATTTTAGGAATGCACATCAAGTCGTTTACGGCGGAGTAGATAAATTCTACGCTCCTTACTTGCGAATGAATACCGATGGAACAATTAAAGCTGGTCCGAAAGTAGATATTCTTTCAGAAAACAATCAGGTTGCTATTATTCCACAAGTCATGTGTTGCTCCGTAGATGATTTCTTCATTATGCATGACTATATTTCTAGTTTAGGTTATGAAGAAGTAAATTGGAACATGGGTTGTCCATATCCAATGGTCACAAATAGAGGTTTAGGCGCTGGTGTTTTGAACAAACCAGAAATGCTTAGAGAATGGTTGGTGCAAATCTATCCGAAACTCAAGCTAAAATTGGGAATCAAAATGCGGATGGGAATGGCTAGTACAGAAGAGATTTTCAACATTCTTCCTGTTCTGAATGATTTCCCATTAACAGAGATCATCATTCACGCACGTTATGCAAATCAATTGTATAATGGAGGATGTGATGTCGACCGTTTCAAAGAGGCATTAGCTGGAACTAGTCATAAAGTTGTTTACAACGGTGATATTTCAAATACTGAAGGCTTTTCTGAGCTTAGAGAAACACTTCCTAGTACAGAATCGTTCATGATTGGACGAGGAGCAGTGAGAAATCCAGCCATTTTCCAGGAAATAAAGACAGGAGACTTATTGGATGGAAAGACCTATCGAAACAAATTGATTGAGTTCTCAAAACTGATCGAAGAATCATGTTTACGCTCCAATTCAAATGAAGGCTTTGCCCTTATGCGCTTAAAGAGTTATTGGGAAGGTTTCTGTGAGGAAATTACAGAAGGAAAATCACTTTATCGCAGATTAAAAAAGTCAGATCGTTTGGTCGAATTCTGGCAATTAATCGATGTTCATTTAGAGGTTTAATTCCTACGAACCTAACAATCCTTTTCCGAATTCAGCCACACGTTTTTCATAACGTACTTTCACTCGATCAGCAATTGGAATAGCCATTCCTTCGTCATCCACACGAACAAAAGTAACGCTTGTATGAGTCACGATTTCCTGATCGCCGGTATACACATTATGCTTTCTCACTTCCATGTACAACTCCAAAGAAGTATTCCCGAACTTGGCAACTTTACCATAAACCTTTAAGATGTTTCCAACTTTAACTGGTTTTTTGAAAATCAATTCATCGAATTTGATGGTAACAACGTGTGGTGTATCACAAATTTGGGAAGCATAAGATCCAGCAGCGTCATCAATTAGTGAAATAAGGCTTCCACCAAACATGTTATTACTTATTCCTATGTCGAATTGTTTACAGATGTACGTTGTTATCAGTTCCATGGCGCGAAATTAGTTATTTAACGAACAACAATTGTCTGTAAGTTGAAAATATTTCACAAAATACACATTTAGAATAACGTTAGGGCTACTCTTTAAGGAAGTTAAAGCTTTAGAAAAGTATAGACCAAAAAAAAACCTTCCAGTTATTACCTGGAAGGGTTTTATAAAAGTGGCATCCCTGCCTGTCTGTCGACAACCAGA